>CALFDI010000385.1 GCA_937952875.1 uncultured Verrucomicrobiales bacterium | reverse complement strand
CTGCATTTTTCACACCGAATAGCGTCACATCCAACATGTGCGATATCCATGTCAGAGGGTGCCACAGATTTTCGACACCATCGCGAAGAGTTATATTTGGAGTGTCGATATAGGTGAAAGCCCACCAGATGCCGGACCAAGTGAGCCCTTGGTTCACGTAACCATTTTCAGTCACCATCGCGGGATCATCATATGGGACGAAGGAGAACCCGAGTGCACGACCGAAGACGGCAAAAGTGATAAGTATGAGTAAACAGCTGACCCAAACATGAGAGATCACTTTTCCCTTTTCTTTATTCACTAAGGTTCTCATAAAAAACGGTTACCTTGTTAGGTAACCGTTTGAAATAGTAATATGATGATATTAACGACTATGAGCGCCGCCGCTTGAAAAGTGCTAGTATCCCGAGTGCTCCGAGGAGTGCGGCAGAAGGCTCTGGCACAGCCTCAAGAGCTCCATCTGTTGTGAATGTGAAGGGAGTTTCAGATGCATCGATATCTGTCACAGCTGTCAGATTCCAAACAAGGCTCGAAATTTGATTGTCACGACTTGCTAGACGGCCCCGAATACCCGCGTTACCAGACCCTGAACTTAAAAATGTGCTAGTATTTGTCGTAGGATTTCCGCGTAAGTCGAAGTTATCTGAAATAGCCTGCCCAGTCGTGAAATCACCTTGATTTACATCACTAACGCTTGTCAGTGATGCATCGTAGAAAGTGCGAAAGCCACTTCCTCGGATGGATGTTCCAAGTGCTGCTCCATCACTATCAAGAGGCAAATTTGTGAAATCCGGAGGCGTCACTCCATTTACAGTCATGCCGTCAGCACCACGAGCCCAGAATGGAGTATCATAGCTAAATGTGAATTGAAGGTTCGTTCCGCTCGGGATGTCTACTGTTGAGTCAAAGGTGACAGTAGTTCCTGATATGCCTAAATTAAATGATGCCGCATCTGTAAAAATAGAAGCTGGAATCACATAGTTCACAGTCATAATGACAACTCGGTTAGGATCCTGAAATTGTTGACCTACTCCTGATTGACTGAGTTCAACTGTAAATGAGCCAGAACCAGAGCCATCATATTGAGGAATGCCGCCGACAGGTGTAGTGACTGCAAGGGCGCCAAATATTGATGTCTGACAAAGTAAAATAGCTCCAAATGTAGCTGAGAGCGAACGATATTTCATTGAATCCAAGGTGATGTGGAGAATCTAGTGTTGGGCTTTCCGGTGAATGCTTATATATATTAAATATGTATTATTCAAGTAGAAAAAATTATCCAAGATTAGATTCCAATATCTAACAGGTCTTAAATTCCCCATATTAGGTTACCACTTAACCTTAACTGAGAACGTCGTATTAAACCCTGGCTGGTTCTGGCCGGAGCCGTGGATGCGGTAATCTTCGTCTGTTAGGTTCTCGAGGGAGAGTCCTAGTTCTAGGGTGTCATTGACGTGCCAGCCTGTGTAGAGTGAGCCGATGATATAACTTGGTGTGCCATTGATTGGGATGCGTTGGGTGTCTGAGCTGGCGAGGCTTGAGAGGTTGTCCTGACGTCCGGCAGCGGTGATGCGTCCTGTGATCCAGATATTTTTCGCCGCTGATGTCCATGTGAGGGCTGTCGATCCTGTGAGCGGATGTAGGCGGCGTATGGTATCATTGATCGATGCTCCGCCAAGTATTCTGGGCCGGGATTGATTGCCATCTTGCCAGGCGACGTGCCCAGATAGTTCCCATTGTGGGTGAAATCGCCAAGATGCTTCGGCTTCGATGCCGAATAGATCACCGCTTCCCCCATTTGTAGAGACGAGACCTCCCGCGCCATCGCGAATTCGGATAATGGCGTCATCTATCGTTGTGTAATATGCGGAGAGTTCTGCAGAGACGGATTGACTCGTGTAGCGAGTGCCGAGTTCGTAGGTGACATAGGTCTCGGGATCGACGTCTGGTGAGCCGTTAGAGTCGAGACCATTGAGTGAAAACTGTCTGCCAGTGAGATCGTCTAGGTTGGGAGCGCGAAAGGCTTGGGAGGCGCCACCAAAGAGTGCCCACTCATCGCTTAGGTTATAAAGTCCACGGGCTGAAAATGAGAGATTTGTCCAATCGGCGTCGCCGCTCTGGTCAGAGGTGGCGCCATCAGGTTGGAATCCATTCCAGTCGGCGCGAGCGTATGTGAAACGTGTGCCAAGAGTGTAGTGAAACTTTTCTGTTAGGGAATGTGAGTAATTCGAAAAGAGGCCTAGTGAGTCGTATGATGAATCGTCTGCTACGGGGCGATTCGCTGGGCGATCGACTCCGTCACGTGAGCCAGAGCTATCAACATCATCTCTATAATAGTCTGCACCCCAGACAAGCGCGCCAGGGCCTAGGTCAGATTCCGCCTGGAGGCTAAATCCATACGTGTCGACATCTAGGACTCTGTTATCGACTCGGCCCGAGCCCCGTGTGCGTAGCTCCGAGTCCTGAGTCTTCTGATAAGAGAGGGTGAGTTGATAGCTATTGAGCCATCCAGCAGCAGGGGAGTGATCATCGAGGCGGAGATAAGAAAGCGAGCGCTCTTGATCATACAGTCGCGAAAGATCTGTTCCAGCTGTTGTGAATGAGTTGCCATGCGTCCAGCCGGTATTATTGATAGTGTTGTGGAAGCGATCAATGTCATCTTGATTCAGATAGCTGTGCGCTAGGGTCAGTGTGGCAGAGTCTGAAAGGGCATACTCGAGCTTGAAATCGAGAGACTCTTCCTTGTATCCCGTCCCGCGCATACGGCCGACAGCTGAGTCTTTAATATCGCCAATATCTTTCGCGGACGCTCCGAGTGTGAGTCCCCATTTTCCTCCTTCGCCCAGTCGGTGTTCGACGCGTCCGATGTGCGAGCGCGAGTTTGTATCGAATCGATAACTCGCTGACCCGTGTGAGAAAAATCCCGTTTCTTCACGGAAGAGTGAGCTTTTGCTAAAGATGTTCACAGTCCCGCCGATCGCATCAGAGCCATAGAGGACTGATCCTTGAGATTTGATAAGCTCGATTCGGTCAATAGCCTGTGAGTCGAGCGTGTTCCAATACTGGACCGGTCCACCACGCCATGTCGAATTATTGAGTCGGACACCATCTTGGAGAAGAAGTGTCTGTCGCCCATTGAATCCACGAATGTAAGGGGATCCATGAGCGGGAGTTGTCTGTTGCACTAACACGCCAGGTGTATTGAGAAATGCTTGAGGGAGGGAGCGAGTCACATTTCTCTGTAAATCCTCGGCCGTTAGAATTGCAGCTGAGTAGGGGCTCTTATCGAGCTCTTGATCTGAACGTGTCGCTGTTACGATCACGGGGGAGAGGGCGTCTTGTCCCAAAGCCAAGCATGGAAGAAGAAATAATAGATAGCGCATAGATGCAGACAAAAACGCATTTAAACTGGGTTTCTTAGCCGGTTTGAGTGACAGTATTTTTTGCAAGATATTGCGAGCATTTGAGTCGAATGTCTTGCTGAGAATGTCAAAATTTCAACTGAGCTATCTCACTCTATTGCCAGTAAAAAATTCATTTTTTCAGGGATATCACTCGCCTAGAGTGAACCCTTTGATCAGTTCGTCTTGCTCTCAAGTCATTCTCCTTACGAGTGGGTCATGAAATTAGAACGACAGCCCTGTGCCTCATTTTAGTCGATCGAGATAGAATAGGCTCCCGTTATATTGTCTTCAAAGCTCGAAGCTCGAATGAGGTAGCCGATTCCTGCCTGAACGGTGAAGGTGGCTTCAGAGTTTGATGTTCCAGGAATGCTATTTCCAAATACTATGAGAGTTCCCGTCTTAGCGTCTACAACTGTTAAGAACGTCTCGAAGCTGTTGGAATTCATTCGAACCGTGATTGTCGCTCCTACAGGAATGTTAGCGAGAGCGTAATCATCGCGATATGCATTTCCGAAATCCGGATCACGTTCGTCCGATGTAGATAAGCTAGCAGATAGCGACTGTTGGGAGGTGAGAGTAGGAAGTGTCTGGGTGAGGGAGACTAGGCTTAATTGATACGTCCCCGTTCTGTTCGGAGAAAACGAAGAAACGTGAATGATGTATGATGAGCCGGGAATTGGACAGAAGCGAGCACGAGAATTCCTTTCGTTTTCGGAAATGTCATCATTGAATACGACGACGCGTCCACTCTCTGCGCTAGTCACAGTGATGCGGATATCAAATGCGGAGGATTCAGCCTGAACCTCTAGAGTGCCTGTGGTATCTCCAGTGTTAAATAAATAGCGATCTTCTCGGAAGGTGTTCGGCAGTCTATTTGCGTTAGGGGTGTCAGAATTGCTCAAAGTGCCCGAGAGTGAATTCCCTAATGTCAATTCTGGTAATGTAATTGTGGTAGCTCTGCATCCTAGTTCAAAAAAGCCGAGTTCATCTGCGGATTGGCTCGTTAATCGTAGCAAATAATGAGTATCTGCACTGGGAGTGAAAGTCAGGGATTCGTCCGTTGATAGTATTCCAACTGCAGAGTTAGTATTTGCAGTTTGAAGTATTTCTAAAGTGTCTGCATCTAGTAATTCTAGCACGACATCGAAAGCTCGTGACCTACCGAAAAGAGAGACGTTTTCTCCAGCGTTGAGTCCGGTAAGCTGGTAAAGTTTTTGACGTCTATTGGAATTATCTGGATACATCAGGTCATCAGACACGAGGTTTCCAGATGCTCCTCCAGGTGCATTTAATCGACGTGGGCCGACCACGCTTTTACGTGCAGGTTCTGCTGAGATTCTGAAAAAGCTCCGAGGTTGAGAAGCTGCGAGAGGTAATATAACTGTTGAGTCCACAGCAAGTGGTTCTTCAGCAATATCTTGATTCGTGGTTTCGAGATCATCTAGACCGTAGGTCATCTCACCTTCCGGTGTGAGCGATGAATTCTGTATGATCTTATAAGTCACTCCGTCAGCTGATTTCGCACGGCGAAACTGAAGACCTTGCTGCATAGCTCCATCTTTTTCCTGTGGACTATAAAAGAGCTGTGGCTGGTCAGCTCTTTCGCTACGAGTTTGAAAGGCAAATTCTGCAAAATTAGTAAAACCATCATCATCTGGATCACGAGACTCCCCAATGATGCTTTGTTCTTTTTCCCATTGCTGATAGTTAGGTGAAATGTGCTCTAAAACGAAATCTCTAAATACTGAAACTTTGGTATAAAGGCCGTAAGTGTTAGGTTCAGCGCAGCCGGTGCCAAAGCTGACGACACCAGCGAGTGCCCAGTGGGGAGGAAGGGGATAAGGAACCATGAGAGGGCCGCCGCTGTCTCCTTGACAGGAGTCGATTCCACCTTCAGCGAAGCCAGCCGCTAGCATCTGATTTGTTAGAGTCTGTCTATTTGCCTGCGTCGCATTTGCCGTGCTCAGAGCAACAAGAGGTATATCGGCTTCTTGTAATGCTGTAGGGCTGATGTTTTGTTGAGCTGAGGTCGTTCCCCATCCCATAGTGCGCGCTATTATTCCTGTGTTTTCTAAAGCGGCGTCATCAATAAGTGGTAAGACTGTAAACCGTTCGTCTGCAGGTTGCTTCAGGCGTAAAAGAGCGATATCAAAATTCAGTGTGAAACCACTATCGAGATAATTTGGGTGAACGATAATTTCACTGACCTCAATACGCTGAATATTCACTGGCTGGTTAAGGTTGTGTGCCCCTAATACGACATCTAGCGAGTCCGGTGTGCTACCTATCACACAATGGGCCGCAGTTACGATCCAGTGAGGATGCACAAGTGTTCCTCCGCAAAACTGACCAGTAGCAATGTCAGATGAGCTGCTTCCTACGATAGCTGCCATCCATGGATAAACATTTGGTTGAGATGTTGACCCGCCGATAATTCGTGGAGTGACTTTGGGTTTTGCGGCGTGCTCTTTGGTTGTTTCTTGAGGTTTTGTCTTGTAGCGTCTTTTTAATATTTCTGAGCGTGCGATCTGCCCCCAAGCTGGAGGTTTTTCTTGTGCATACGGAATGCTTTGAACAAGAAATGTGAAGAGTAAGAAAAATTTAAATGCATTCGCTTTCATTTCTCGTATTTAATAGTAGGAAAGGCGCAGTGTCTATTTTTATAGCGATTGCGCAGTGAGTGTCGTAGCTACTTTAAAGTCTATTCATATCGGAGATCACGAAAGCACCCTCGAATGAACCAACGCTCTCGCCTTGGCAAAGGAGTTCGCTGGAGAGTCTAATGCGGCCGACTCCTTTGCGTTCCAGTATATTGATGAGGCGGTCCCAGTGTTTTGGCTCGTGCAACGTGCATGTCGCTTCGAATTGGTCTAGGACAGGCTTTGTGTATTTCATCGAGTTTTCCTGAATCACGATACGAGGCGTGAAGTGTGGATAGCTTTTCAAGCGGCAATGTATATAAGACCAAGCTGAAAGAATACATAAGGCAGACGCGCTCCCTCCGAAGACTGTCTCACGGTGATTAATATTAGGCGCGAGAGGTGCAGTCAATGTGAGTGATGTGTCTGAGACGGCTACTATATCAACCTGCATGGCCTGTGTGAGTGGAATATGGTCGTATAGGTATTGTTTGAGAGTGTCGTGGTTCATGGTGCTGGAGAGTGTGAAGGTTTCGTTCTTATGTGAGCCCAATAATAGTGTTTAGAGGCGAGTTGAGCTCTCTTGCCTTTTTTATTTAAGAAACCTCAAAATTTTACCTCTGACATTCAAGTTTTTCAGACATTATGGCAGGCTAGAACGAA
>CALFDI010000384.1 GCA_937952875.1 uncultured Verrucomicrobiales bacterium | reverse complement strand
TCACATAGTAAAAACGTCCTCTTACCTCGATGCTCTTTTTTAAGGTTTTCACAGTTCTGGCGTCGATGGCTTCTGGGATGTAGATAACGTCAGGCGTGGAGATGGGCTCAGGGGTAGGGGAGGTTTTCGGTTCTACAGCTAAAGCTGTTTCCTCTTCGTGGATTTTAGTGTCAGGCTGAGGCGGACTTATGCTTTCCTTTTCAGTCACGGGATCCGTGGTAGACTCTACGATTTGTTCTTCTATTGCCGGAGCTGGAGTCAGCTTTTCTTTAGGCGTATTTTCTACTATGATAGGAGTAGAGATTTCTGGTGGAGGAGTCTGTGATGCGCTTGTTTCTGGAGCAGATTCTTCCGTAGCGGGGAGGGGCGTTATGACATTGGTTGGCTGCGACGTGCTTTGAATCTTTTTATCTGCTCGCTCGATGAAGTTAAAAGCTACTAATGCAATGATGCCGCTAGCGATGAGAGTTGGGATGACTAGAGCTTTCTTATTTCCGCTAGCGTGTTGAGAGCTGCCAATCGTTGGTATGCTGAGATGTTCAAGAGACAAGATGATGTCTGATAAGTTCGTGAAGACACCACCAGGGAGACAATTTTTTACAATACTGTCCCAGCGCTGATCGCACTGTGTGAACGATGACGGTTCTACATCCTGATTCTCTTCTGGTAAGTCTTGCCCCGTTAAGAGTTGATAAAAAAGCGCTCCTAAAGAAGCGATGTCTCGCTGCTTTCTCTCTTCGAGACTGAGAGAGGAGAGGGCTGGAGCAAAGCCAGAAAGGATCGGTGTGAGATGCGAGTCGAGACTGATACAGTCTGGGCTGAGCGCATTGTGAGTGATGCCTGCTGTGTGAGCGTCTTGAAGTCCACGGCAAATGTCTGCCATGATAGGTGCAATCTCTTTTTCTGAGAGTCTTTGACGAGAAAGAGAGTGAGTTAGACTTTTCCCTGCCGGTAAATGCGTGGCCGTATAATAATAGCCTGATTCCTCACCTACATCGCAGACGCTGATAAGGTGAGGATGGTTAAGAGCGCTGAGAGAGACTAGCTGTTGTTGATAGAGCTGTATGGACGCTGGATTGAGACCGCTCGTTGGTGATAGAACGTGCAAACAGACCGGGCGCTGGAGGCTAATCTGAATCGCATGATAAGATGCGGAGATGTGATCGCTACCGAGTAATTCTCTGACCTCATAAAGGCTGAGAGCTTGATCAAGCTCTTGAGCTGAGAGAGGTTGCGGCATCATGAAATGTGGAGCATTTACTCAGTAGTGCTGAGAATGTGTGTTTCAAAAGCGTCTGTTCCTGATTCTATTTCCTCAAGTTCGCTTGCGAGAAAGCGCTGTGTGATGAGATCAGTCGCTGTAAAAGTGGCTTTTAACTGCTCAGTATAAATAGCACTTATTTTTTGAATGCGTTCTCGAGCAAATACTATGAAAGAAGTTTGTTTCTTCCTATGATGATCGTAGATGCGAAGAATCTTTTCAGGTGGATTAAAGCTAGCTTCCTTCCTGTCGATCATACTGTTTTTAACTAATAGAGACATCTGATCCACGATTTTTTGCATGCCAGCCTGCTGACTCTTCGGTAGTTGACGAGGTATGCGACTGATCTGTTTGAGAAATGTATCGGAATTTTCTTTTAATATCGCATCGCGTTTTAGTGAGATGGTTTTGACTTCGGCTGCTGACTTTGCACGTAATATTGCAAGCTGGCCCTTCAGTTCTTTGAGGTCAGGCAGATTCTTCTCAACATCATCGCTCCACTCGATCATGAAGCGTCTTTTGGAGGTTCTGTTCGCTGCTGCCCATCCTGCTTTTTCAGAGTCTTTTTCACGGACAGATGTAACACGCAATTTTTTATCAGTAGGTGGTTCTTTTCCATCTTGCCAGTCGGCCCCAGTCCACTCTTCGTAAGTGTCCCAGCTCCACTGCGAGCCATCTGCTATGCCTCCGATCCAGCAACTGCCTCCTTTCGGCAAAAGGATCATTGAAGCCTCTGAGATAGCTTTGAATTCTAAAGAAGAAGATGCTGCTGCCAAGTGGCCTCCAGCATCTTGTGCAATTTTTTTAGCTGCGTCCCATGTGTATTTTTTACTGGTTATATAGTATTTTCTGCCTTGCTTTTGAAATGTGCCGACAGGGTAGTCGCCTGCGGAAATGTCAGTTTTAGGAATAGGGCTATTGTCAGGAAGGGTGCCGTCTTTCTTCCATTGAAAAATGAAGCGTTGTTTCTTTCTTTCGTTCAGACCTTTGAGCGTTCCGGCAGCAGTGGATGTGAGGCGTTGATCAGCACTGCCTTTTTTCACAGGAAATGTGAATTTTCTGTCCATCATCCATGCCCATTTATCAGCTCCGGCCATGCCGCCGCCTAGCCAGACAGTTTCGTTATCAGGGATGAGTTGTCTGAGTTCCTTAAGCTCGCTTCTATCAGCAGGGCAGGCGATAAATGCTCCATGCCTCGCAGCCTCATCTACTGCGCCACGCCAGCTAAACTTTTCTGGGTGCAGGAAGAAGACAGAGTCGCCTATTTCTAGAGATCCATCGGGATAGTTTTTCCGGGTGCCTGCAGCGAGCTGAGGCTGGAGTTCAGAGAGTGTGAAAGACTGTATGTTGCCGGTGCTAGATGCTTGCTCAGTCGATCCTGTTGCCGCGATTGTTTCCTTTGTTGTATCACTTACTGGTTGAGTCGTTTTTGGCTTAGTGAGTGGTGTTTTTTTCTTCTTGAGAGATTTTTCGATATTCGCCTGTGATTCCTTCTCTACTTCGACTTTTTTTGTTTTGTATTGATCAAAGACAAAAAAGATCGCTCCCAGTAAAAGAGCAATGATGGCTAAATTTCGAGTGAGAGTTTTACCCGCTTGATCATCAGTTGAGCTTGAGTTCACGCGAGGTGCTCGCGGATGCGGTGCTGATGTCGTGCTAGCTGTTGTGAGCTGGCGGACAGGAGCGGATTTCTTCGAAGGTGTAGTAGATCCGAACCGAGTAATCGCTGAGAGGAAGTCTGGATATCCAGAATAGGCGCCATGCGGGAGAAGCCCATTGACGATATCATCCCAAGCGGGATCTATCTGTGCGAGTTGTGATGGCGCGATCGGCTGGTTAGTATCTGGGAGGTCGTATCCCGTGAGGAATATGTGGAGGAGACGCGCACATGATGACATGTCAGCAGAGAGATCTAGTTCCGCAGTCTGGCTTGTCTCTGACGGGCTGAATCCACTAATTGTAGGATTCAGTTGAGTATCTAGCATGATGTCCTCAGCTCCTAGTTGACGGTGGTAGATACCTGCCTCATGCGCATGCTGTAACCCTTGGGCGATGCCTTTCATGACATGAGCTATCTCAGTTTCAGTAAAGCTACGCTCTGCCTGGAGTTCTGAAAGGAGCTGGCCGAGCATGGGCTCCATCTCGATGTAGACGTAGCCATTCTGCTCGCCCATATCGAACACGCTGGCGAGATGAGTGTGGTTCAGCCTAGCTAAGTTCCTCGCTTGCTCGAGAAATGCCTCTTTGAACGCTGGATTCGCGGCGATCGAAGGAGGCAGCACTTTAAGTGTCACTGGACGCGCTAGCGAACTATGAACGGCTGAGTAGCTACCGCTGAATTCATCATACTGGATGAGTTCTTGGATTTTAAAGCCTTGGATGTGTGCGCTGAGCTCTTGGGGAGACGGAAGTGAAGTATGATCCATTTCTTTGAAAGTGGGTATGCGTTGAATAAAAAAAGTATGGGCCGTTAGAGCCTGTTGTAATCTATTTCAAAAAGCTGCATGAGAGCGCTAGCATCACCGGAGCGAGCTCCTTTACTAAACCAGCGCATGCGTTGTTCGGAAGTGCCATGGGTAAAGGAGTCTGGGACGACGCGTCCTTGAGCTTGCTTTTGAAGGCGATCATCGCCGATGGCGTTGGCTGCCTGTAGAGCTTCTTCTACGTCACCACGTTCGAGAATCTTACTACGCGCATGTTCGTGATGGGCCCAGATGCCTGCGAGAAAGTCTGCTTGGAGTTCGAGGCGGACTGAGAGGCGATTGTAATCTCGCTTTGAAATGCGGCCTTTTTGAGAATGAACTCTGTCTGTGAGCTTGAGTAGATGCTGCACGTGATGACCGACTTCATGGGCGA
>CALFDI010000383.1 GCA_937952875.1 uncultured Verrucomicrobiales bacterium | reverse complement strand
TGTATCTACGAGACCTCTGGTAAATCTTTCAAGGTGCTGCTGTGAGGCAAGGTAGTCGAACGCTGTCGCAGCATCGAACTGCCCGTAGATACTAGTGACGAAGCCTAGGAAGAACTGCAGGACGAGTAATGCAATCGCGATAATGCCAGCGACGATCTGGTTACGCGTTAGCGCAGAGGCGAGGCAGCCAAAGGCGGTAAAGAGAGCGCCCATGAGGAGAATGATCGCGAATGTGCCCTGAATGGCTCCAGCATTCCATGGCACGGCATCGCCAGAGATACCAAAGGTGAAGACCTTCAGGTGAATGAGGATGGGGAGCCACAAGAGTGCGTAGAATACGTAGGCGGCGAGGTATTTTGAAAGCACCACCTGCCAGGTCTTTACCGGTGCGGTGAGGAGGCCTTCGAGTGTGCCTGACTTTTCTTCCTCAGAAAAAAGCCGCATCGTGATGAGAGGGACGAGGAAGAGGACATAGAACCAGAAATAGGGAGAATGAAAGAGAATGAAGAGCAGGTTCTCACTGACTGGCCCACTGCTAAAGAGCTTGAGCGCTGTAGATAATGAAAGTGCCTGCATGACGAGGGTAAAGGCTAACACAACCCAGCCGAAGGGGCTGAGGAGGTAAGTCTTAAGCTCTTTGAAAAAGAGAATCCGGAGAGTTCGCATGATGAGAGGGAGAGATTTTTTTTGAAAAAGAGAGTGGCTTAGTCCTTTCGAGTGAGTTCGACAAAGACATCTTCGAGCGTTGCGGTGTGGCGGTGAAGAGTGCGGATGGGCCAGTGATTCTCTGCCGCGAGTTGGCCGATGCGTGAACGTGCGTCTGTGCCTGAATCGACTAATACGGCGAAGCGCGCCCAGCCATCGTCGGTCGGTTCTTCGGTGACTTTTTTCACATGCTGAAGTTCCGCTAGGGCCTGTGCCGATGTGGCTGGATCAGCCTGCCACTCGACTGTGACGCGACCGGCCGCTCGCATGGTGGAGACGAGGTTAGACGGTGAGTCTGACGCGCGCACTTTGCCGCTATCAATGATGATGACTTTATTACAGGTCATCTCGACTTCAGAGAGAATGTGAGTGGAGACGAGGACGGTGCGCTCTTCTCCGAGATCTTTGATCAGATTTCGAATTTGGCGGATTTGGTTCGGGTCGAGTCCGTTTGTCGGTTCATCTAGGATGAGAAGGGCAGGGTCTGCGATGAGTGCATCTGCTAAGCCGACGCGTTGACGGTAGCCTTTAGAGAGGGTGCGAATCATTTTCTTTTTCACTGCCTCGAGCCCGCATCGTTCGATCACATGTCCGATGCGCTGGCGGAGAAGCGCTCCGGAGAGGCCCTTGAGCTTTCCGCGGAATTTAAGGTATTCGCGGGTCCGCATTTCTTCATAGAGAGGGACATTTTCCGGCATGTAGCCGATCTGCTGACGTGTCTTGAGTGACTGCCGAGAGACGTCAAAGCCCGCAATAGAAGCAGCGCCGCTGGTAGGAGGTAAGAAGCCAGTCAACATCCGTAGGGTCGTTGTTTTCCCAGCACCGTTAGGTCCCAGAAACCCAACGATTTCGCCTTTATCAACAGAAAAAGAAATGCCGTCGACAGCAGTGTGGCGGCCAAAGCGCTTAGTCAGAGAATGAACGTCGATCATGATTTTATTACAGCTGCAGGGAAAAGAGTGCTTTCCTGTCACCGTGAGTCATTGACTCAGCGGCGGTCGCCCTCTAAGTAGTGCCATTAATTCAGCTGACCAAGCACGAAACGTGTAAGTCTGTTCATAATATACCCTCTGCCGACCATCATGAATTCATCGGTTTCCGCGCGTTTTAACGCTGATCTCCTAGAAGAAAAATACGCCCAATGGTGTAACGACCCCGAGTCGGTAGATGAGAGCTATCGCCTCTTCTTCGATGGCTTCGCCCTTGGCGCGGCTCAACCAGGCCCTGTTACAAAAGGTGCAGCACCCGCTGCTTCATCAGGAAAGCCGGCTCCCGCACGCGGGGCCGCTGTCACGGCAGAAGGTGGTGACTCAGATTTTCTCGGCTTGGTCGTCTCATTGATCTATAACTTCCGCACACTGGGTCACACACAGGCAAAGATTAATCCTCTAGATCCGAATCCTCCTAAGCAGCCGCGCCTCGAGCTCGATCAATATGGTATCTCAGAAGCAGATATGGATCGAACCGTCTCTACGCCGCTCTTCCGCGACGGGCAAGCCATGTCACTCCGTGAGATGATCTCAGAACTGGAGCAGACATACTGCGGGCCGATAGGCTTTGAGTTCATGCATATCCATAATATGGAGGTGCGTCACTGGCTGCGTTCGAAGATCGAGCGCCGTGCATTCCGTCAGGAAGAGAGTAACGAGACGAAAGTTAAAGCCTTATCATGGCTGCTTGAAGCTCAGTTGTTTGAAAGTTTTGTCGGTAAACGTTTCTTGGGTGAAAAGCGTTTCTCACTCGAAGGGGGTGAAGGGGCACAGATTATACTGCAGCAGATCCTAGAAGACTGCCCGAAGTCTGGTGTCGACGAGATCGAGATGGGGATGGCTCACCGAGGTCGCCTCAATGTGCTCGCGAATTTTGTCAAAAAATCCCTCGCAACGATTCTCTACGAATTCACGCCGAATTACGTGCCAGATCTCGTCGCTGGTGATGGTGACGTGAAGTATCACCTCGGCTATGAGAGTATTCGCGAAGTCCCAGGTGGGAAAGTCCGCGTCAATCTCGCAGCGAACCCAAGTCACCTAGAAGCCGTCAATGCCGTCGTCGAGGGGAAAGCCCGCGCACGTCAGCGCATCATAGGCGATGATGGGGCGACCACAGACCGCACCCGCGTTCTGCCGCTTCTCATCCACGGTGACGCTGCCTTTGCAGGCCAGGGGCCAGTCGCAGAGGTGCTCAATCTTTCTCAGCTTCCTGGGTATCGCACGGGTGGCACGATTCATTTGATCATTAATAATCAGATTGGCTTCACCACGATGCCAGCTGACGCGCGATCATCAGCCTATGCGACAGATGTGGCGAAAATGATCGAAGCTCCTATTTTGCACGTCAATGGCGAGGAGCCGATGGAGCTAGTGTGGGCCGCTCGCCTCGCGCTCGAGTTCCGCGAAAAGTTCGGCCGAGACATCGTGATCGACATGTATTGTTATCGCCGCCAAGGGCATAACGAGAATGATCAAGCTGCCTTCACTCAGCCTGGCGAAGCTAAGGCGATCAAGAGTCGCAAGACTGCGGACCAGCTTTATAAGGAGCAGCTCATCTCAGAGGGTGTGCTTTCTCCGGAAGAGGCAGATGCGATGCAGCAGGGGATCTGGGATGGATTCGATGCTGAATATGAGCGGATGAAGCGCCTTAATGAGAGCGGAGATCGTAACGCATTCTCTGGATCGACCGCAACAGCGCAGCCCGAGTATAATCATCTTCCTGTCGATACGGGTATCACTCTCGATACATTCCACCATGTTGGAAAGACGCTCACGACTGTCCCTGAAGAGTTTCAGCTCCACCCGACTCTCGCGAAACGATTTATCCCTCGTCGCGTAGAGGCTTTAGAAAATGGCGGGCCTATCGACTGGGCATTTGCAGAATCGCTCGCATTCGGCAGCTTGCTTCTCGATGGGTATCCTGTCCGTCTCTCTGGTCAGGACTGCCGCCGAGGCACATTCAGTCAGCGCCACGCCGTCTTTTACGATAGCGAAACGCGTGATCGCCATATCCCACTCCGCCATCTGTCACCGACTCAGGCTAAGTTCTGCGTCTACAATAGTCTCCTATCAGAGGCTGCCGTTCTCGGATTCGATTACGGATACACTCTCGGCCACCCTAATATGCTCATCCTCTGGGAAGCACAGTTCGGTGACTTTAGTAATGGCGCCCACGTGATCATCGATCAATTCATCTCATCAGCTGAATCTAAGTGGCAGACGCCTAGTAGTCTCGTCATGCTTCTTCCGCATGGATACGAGGGCATGGGGCCAGAGCACTCCAGTGCCCGTCTCGAGCGCTATCTTCAGCTCTGTGCTGAGGGAAATATGATCGTGGGGAATTTGACCACTCCAGCTCAATATTTCCACGCGCTGCGTCGCCAGAAAAAGCGGAATTTCCTCAAGCCTCTCATCCTCATGACGCCTAAGAGCCTCTTGACGAAACCTGAAGCCGTTTCTTACGAAGCAGACTTTGCTGAAGGATCCGTCTTCCGCGAGGTATTGGATGATCCGACTAGCTTCGAAGATCGTGCCTCTGTGAACCGTATCATCTTCTGTTCGGGTAAGGTCTTCTATGATCTCGATGAATACCGGAAAGAGCACTCTCTCGATAACGTAGCTATCGTCCGTATGGAGCAGCTCTATCCTTATCATGAGGAGATGGTGAAAGACATCATAGCAAGTTATTCGAATGCTGATAAATTTGTCTGGTGCCAAGAAGAGCCTCAGAACATGGGTGCATGGACGTTCATCCGCCCACTTCTCAAAGATACCGCAGGTCACCGTATCCGATACGCTGGCCGTGATGAAGCCTCCAGCCCGTCCACAGGGGCGAAAGCCATTCATAAACGCGAGCAAAAGATGCTCGTTGAAGAAGCGTTTAACGTTTAATTCCTTTCCCAATACTTATTTTTTCGTAAATCCCTCACATCATGGCAGTCGACATCGTCATTCCAGAAGCTGGTGAATCTATTACCTCAGCTAACGTCGCCCAGTGGCACAAAGAAAATGGAGCTCAAGTCTCCAAAGGCGATATCCTCGTCACTCTAGAGACAGATAAAGTCTCAAATGAACTAGAAGCCTCTGCAGACGGAGTGCTTCATATCATCGTTCAAGAAGGTGAAGAGGTCGATATCGGCACAGTGATTGGTCGTCTAGACGAGTCTGCTGCCGCAGCGCCTGCAGACACGGCGATACCAGCGCCAGCTGCAGAAAGTCCAGCCGCATCTCCTGCGCCGACTGCTTCTGCCGCATCATCAGAAACAATCGATATCGTCGTTCCTGCCGCTGGAGAATCGATCAACTCCGCCAGCATCGGTAGCTGGCATAAAGCCGATGGCTCACAGGTCAATAAAGGCGATGTTCTCGTAACGCTAGAGACCGATAAAGTGTCAAATGATCTGGAAGCTGAAGCCTCTGGGACACTCAGTATTTCTGCGCAAGAAGGAGACGAGGTCGATATCGGTGCTGTCATTGGATCGATCGCAGTCGGGGCATCCGCGCCAGCGTCGAGTTCATCATCGACACCAGCTCCTAGCGCTGCACCAAAGGCATCAGCACCAGCTCCTGCCGCACAGAAATCACCAACACCGCAGCAAGCTGCTCCAGCAAAAGCTGACTTCTCCATTACGCCTTCTGCTCCAGAAGTGACAGGAAACGAAGTCTCAGACGGCCGCACGACTCGGAAAAAGATGAGCATGCTCAGACGGAAGATCGCGTCTCATCTTACAAACGCTCAGCAGACAGCAGCTATTCTCACCACATTCAATGAGTGCGATATGTCAGCCATCATGCAGTTGCGGAAGGACGTGCAAGAGGACTTCATTGCGAAGCATGGCGTGAAGCTAGGCTTCATGTCCTTCTTCGTGAAGGCTACTGTCCAAGCTCTCAAAGACGTCCCATCTATTAATGGTATGATCGATGGCACAGACATCGTGCAAAACCACTTTTACGATATCGGCGTAGCCATCGGCACAGAGAAAGGCCTCATCGTTCCTGTCATCCGCGATTGTGATAAGAAGACCTTCGCCGAGATAGAACAAGACATCATCGATTACGCCATGAAGGCTAAGGAGGGGAAAATCTCCATGGAAGACCTTCAAGGCGGCGTCTTCACCATCTCAAATGGAGGTGTTTACGGCAGCCTACTCAGCACACCGATCTTGAACCCTCCACAGAGTGGAATTCTAGGGATGCACACCATTCAGCAGCGTCCTATCGCAGTGAATAAAGAAGTGGTCATTCGCCCGATGATGAATCTAGCGATGAGTTACGATCACCGCCTCGTGGATGGAAAAGAAGCGGTGACTTTCCTCATTCGAATCAAAGACTGTATCGAGAACCCAACTCGTCTCATGCTGGAGATGTAGTCGTATGTGATCGAGAGTCTCGATAATGAAAGATCATTTACTGACAGGCCTCAAAGGCTTCGCTATGGGGGCGGCGAATGTCGTCCCAGGTGTGTCTGGTGGCACGATCGCTGTGATTACGGGAATCTATGAGCGACTCATTAATGCTCTTAAAGGATTTTCGCCATCTACGGTAAAGCTCATACTCAAAAAAGACTATAAAGGAGCGATCGAGAAGACCGATCTCCCTTTTCTGGTCGCTCTCGGCACGGGTGTTATCGTCAGCTTTGTCACTCTGGCAAAAGTCTTAAAATGGGCTCTTGTTGAGCATGAACGCCTCGTCATGGCGTTCTTCTTTGGCCTGATTTTTGCCTCGATTTATTTCGTGGGAAAGATGGTCCGCCAGTGGAGTGGGGGAACGATCGCTCTCTTTATCTTAGGGGCATCCATCGCCGCCTCCATGGCCTTGCTCACACCTGCGTCAGAGAATACGAACGTATTCTACCTCATGCTCTGTGGTGTCGTGGGAATGTGTAGCATGATAATACCGGGGCTTTCTGGCTCGTTCGTGCTTCTTCTTATGGGGAATTACCTTCTCATCTTAGGTAGCATTAACCATCTCACTGCTGGAAATATCGGAGAAGCCATGGCGGTGATTATTCCGGTCGGTATTGGTTCCGTTATTGGCATCGCATCGCTCGCTAAAGGCCTCTCATGGCTTTTTAAAACATATCATGATAATGCTATGAGCCTGGTCACTGGGTTTATCGCAGGTTCTCTCGCGATTATATGGCCATGGAAAACTGTGGCCGAAACGATCATTGTTAAAGATAAGGTGAAGCCCGTCTCATACGACTATTTCTTTCCTGACTTCACGAGCCAAGAAAGCCTCTTGAGCTTTGCCTTAGTCGTTGCTGGCATCATTTTGATGACCCTCACTGAAAAGCTCGCACCTAAGGCTTAGATAAGTCATTTAAGTTAAGTTCGTTTAAATGATTAGCCTCCTTTCTTGAGTTTAGGCAGTCGTTTTACGGCTAGTAATAAATGGAGACATTTAAGTTATCTTTTCAAAACGTTCTTAAATTTCATAAAAAAAATTGATTTTGTTAGGTGAATGGCTATCCCATCGCGTTGGCGTGAAATGTGCTGATAATCAATATATCAGCCTAAATTCACCCCTTACCAAATAATCATAATCACTATGAAATCAATGAATGCACTTGGAATTGTTTCCGCCCTAACATTATCATTTTCAACGCTCAGTCACGCAGTAACAGTTCTTATAATAGATGTCACTAACCCATCGGCTGTGACATTCACATCAACCAATGGTGCTTCTGCTTCTGATTCATCTCTAGCAGTCGGAACTGTAGGATTCACCATTGAAAATTTTTTAATAAACCTTGAGACTTTACCATCTTTAGCAGTTGCAGGTAATCTAAGTGTTACGAGAGGATCTGTATTGGCTGCTTACGATACATTAGGAACATTTGCTTATGGTAGTAGTAATACAGCCTTAGGGTTAGGAGATGATTTAAGTTTGTTTAGTAGCAGCACCGGTAACAATACCCCGAGTAGTCAGATATTTGAGAATGGCCAAAGAGCTTTCTCGGGAGTCGCAACTGCCGATTTTAGTTCTATAGCTTCTTCTCTCCCGGCTGCAGGGACGACAGGTTCTGTTATCACAGGGTTCGAATCATCTGGTGTGTTTGACCACGGAGAATTGATCGGTGAATGGACTGTTGTCCCTGAGCCATCTTCATCTTTTATGGCTTTGGCAGGATTGTCACTCCTCGGCTTATCGCGCCGTCGTAAATAAAGCTGCGTATCAGCACTACCCACGTGCTTGACGTTTAGTCGAACTTTATCCCCCTAAGGCTTAAACAGGCTTAGGGGGTATTTTTTTAATAGAGGCACTGTTTTCGATCTCAAGGCAGTATGCTGCTAGGATGGATTGACGTATTTTGATTGTGTCCGTGTCACTGTGCGCTAGAGACTTCTTAGTAGAAATCCGTGAAGTTCCCTGTAGATGATGTTAAAAATGAGATCCTTTCAGCGATCTCAGCTGGTGAGCAGATTCTCCTACGTGCGCCGACTGGATCGGGTAAGTCAACGCGGGTTCCGGGTATGGTGGCCGACTCACCAGGTGATGGTCTGGTTATAGTTGTCCAGCCCCGCCGTATGGCTGCACGCTTACTCGCGGGTTTTGTCGCGCGTGAGCGAGAAACATCTCTAGGTGAGGAGGTCGGTTATGCTGTTCGTTTTGATTCAAAACAAAGCCAAAAGACTCGTATTCTTTACGTCACAGATGGCGTGCTGCAGCGGATGCTAAGCGATAGGCCTCACCTTCCGGGAGTGAAGGCTGTGATTTTCGATGAGTTTCATGAGAGGCGCCTCGCGAGCGATGTGGCTCTCGGTCGTTGTCTTGATCTAGCGAAAAATGATCGGCCCGACCTACGGCTCATCGTCATGTCTGCGACGATAGAGACACGAGGTTTAGATAGTTATTTGAGCCCTTGCCGTGTGATTGAAGCCACCGGACGCACTTACCCTGTCACAGTGGACTATCTAACAGGTGGGCCAGTCATGGTGCAGCAGCGTGGTGGCAGGCGGCAGCCAGAAATGATCTGGGATACGGTTATTCGGGCCTTGAAGAAAGAAGTGGCGAATGGAGTAGACGGGCACATTCTTATCTTTCTGCCAGG
This sequence comes from uncultured Verrucomicrobiales bacterium, assembly GCA_937952875.1. Lineage (GTDB taxonomy): Bacteria > Verrucomicrobiota > Verrucomicrobiia > Verrucomicrobiales > Akkermansiaceae > CALFDI01. The sequence goes on along the minus strand of CALFDI010000383.1, from coordinate 486 downwards.
TCTTCACGAAATTCGTAAGACATGTGAGGCTCTCTCTCAAGTTGTCTGGGCGGCGAGTTATGACGTTTATCCTCTCTACTCAGCACTCTCTCCAGAGAAGCAGGCAGCTGCAGTGAAGTCAGGAGGAACTCCCAAAATTATAGTATCAACGAATGTCGCTGAAACATCGATTACTATCGATGGAGTTGTTTTAGTTGTAGACTCTGGTCTCGCTCGTCAGTCCTCCTTTGATGTGCGGCGAGGATTTGATTCGCTTACGATTGAAAAAATTTCCAGAGCATCTGCTGATCAGCGGGCGGGGCGGGCAGGCCGGACACAGGCCGGTCGCTGTTTACGTCTGTGGAGCCAAGCTGATCACGCTAAGCGGCCTGAATTCGAAACTCCAGAAATTCATCGTGTTGACCTTGCGGAGTGCGTGCTGCAGCTGTCTTCTGCAGGTTGGCCTGATGTTAAGAGCTTCCCATGGTTTGAGCCACCTGAGAAGGA
>CALFDI010000382.1 GCA_937952875.1 uncultured Verrucomicrobiales bacterium | reverse complement strand
ACCCCTTGAGAAAAATATATACTATATGCCCAATAATTAAGCCATTCGCTCTAGCGTTCCTACAGAAAAGTGCTCGTGCGTAGGATTTACGTCACCGAGGTTTTACCTTAGAATCGCACAATGAATTACTACACCAGTCTTGGTAGAATGGCAGACATGCACAAAAAACAATCATAGGTTAAATGGCGCTTTCTAGCGTTCTTCCAGAACGCGAACGTATTTCAGCCCTTATACCCCGGGTTTCTCCCGGGGCTAGGTTCTGTAATCCCTCCGGGACATGTATTCGATCGAGCTTGGAGCCGTTGGGTTCTTCGAGACCAGTATTCGATCAAGCAAAGGAGTTTCACCTCTTGGGCGTTCTTTATACAAACGAGCGCTGATTGAATAAAACCTAATCCTGACAGGATCAAAGATACTAGCCCCAGGTGCAACCTGGGGAACCCGTGATTAGATATCACACCAGTCCTGGAGGGACGACGGAAACGCTCGAAAACCCATCGCAACTAAAGCCACACTTTCTAGCGTTCTTCCAGAACGCGAACGCATTTCGCCCCTTATACCCCGGGTTTCTCCCGGGGCTAGATTCTTTGGTCCCTCCAGGACCAGTATTCGATCAAACTAAGGGTTTTCACCTGATGGGCGCGCTCTATACAAAACAAGCACTGATTGGATGACACCTAATCCCTCCAGGACACATTAATTAGCTATCGCAAACAGCTGACATCAGATCAAAAAAATGCCGTCCCCAGATGGGGACGGCATTTTGGTAAATCTGAACTAAGTGAAATACTAGAGTCCTGTGCCGAGGAGAGCCATGGCATCTGCAGCGCGGTTTGAGTAACCCCACTCGTTGTCATACCAAGAGACAACTTTAACAAATCCACCAGGCATTACCATAGTGAGCCCAGCATCGAAGATGGAGCTGTGTGGGTTACCGACGATGTCCTGAAGAACGAGTGGATCTTCTGAATACTCGAGAACGCCGTTGAAGCCTTCAGTTGCAGCAGCTTCTTTGAATGCTGCGTTGATCTCTTCGACTGAGACGTCTGCGTCTGTCTTAAGAACGGCGATGAAGTCTGTGACTGAGCCTGTCGGTGTAGGGACGCGGAATGATCCACCGTTAAGGAGGCCCTGCATCTCTGGGATAACTTCTCCAATGGCCTTAGCAGCACCTGTAGAAGATGGGACGACGTTGACAGCAGCTGAGCGCGCACGGCGGAGGTCGCCATGAGGAGCGTCAAGAAGACGCTGGTCACCTGTGTAAGAGTGAATGGTGGACATGAAGCCCTTTTCGATGCCCCACTTGTCATTGAGAACCTTCACGAGTGGTGCGAGGCAGTTCGTGGTGCATGATGCATTTGAGACGATATTGTGCTTAGCAGGATCGTAGTCACCGTCATTGATGCCGAGGCACATGGTGAGGTCAGGATTCTTAGCAGGAGCTGAGATGAGAACCTTCTTAGCGCCAGCTGTGATGTGCTTGGATGCGCCTTCACGGTCACAGAAGAAGCCTGTGGACTCGAGAACGACATCTACATTCCACTCTGCCCATGGGAGAGCTGCAGGGTCACGCTCTGCAGTCGCGTGAATCTTGTGCCCATTTACGATGAGGTATTCGTCATCAAAGTCGACTGTGCCTTGGAAGATGCCCTGTGAGGAGTCATACTTTAGGAGGTGAGCAAGTGTCTTGTTATCAGTGAGGTCATTGATAGCGACGATTTTCTTAAGCTCAGCTTCGTCTTTAGCGAGAGCGCGGAGCACCATACGGCCGATGCGACCGAATCCATTGATTGCGTAATTTGCCATGATCGAGGGGGTATTAATAGTAACCTGACGTGGAAATAATCTGCCGAATGCAGAATCCTGTAATGTGGGAAAAATCCCACTCGTCGGCGCGGCGAAGTAAGCGTGTCAGGCGGTGCTCGTCAATAGCGTCCTTTGGAAAGTCTAAAACGGATATGTAGGGCTCGTTTTTTTAGAAAACATTCTTTGCATATGCTAAATATGCATTAAATATTAAATTATGTTTGATTTTTATAAAAATTAATGGTTTTTCGGTCTTATTCTCCCCTTGGAGTGACGCTATGAAGCCGAACTTTAAAAAATCCATCCCGCCGACACTCGTGAGTCTCGGCATCTCCGCCCTCCCCAGTTGCACGGCTGATCCTGAATACGCTCAGTCGCAACCAGTCAGATTCCTAGGCGGTGGGCCGATCTCTCCGCCAGCTATGCCTGTCGCACCGCAGAGGCCTGAAAGAGCTGTCTCATTCACAGAGACGGCATTTACAGGAACTCCGATGCCAATCTCAGCGGACTTCGACATCACAGCTCCTATTATACTAGAAGGCGGTGCCGTGCGGCCAGAACCTACAGGTAGCGGTCTTCAGATCGCGCCGGCCCCATCAGCCTTTACAGAGAACTCTTCGGCGGTGCCTCTCTCGCTCGATACCCAGCGCCCGATCGTATCAATGAAGAGGAAAACTCCTCACAGAGCCCTTCCCCGTCCACTCCTCCATGGGAAAAAAGCGATCGCCCCTGCCGGTGTGCCTTCTCTCGTGCGGGCAGCCTTTTCTCATGGAAATGCGATGCAGAATAAGCCCTACCGGCTCGGCGGAGGTCACTCGAATCTCGACAATGATACAGCCTACGATTGCTCTGGCACTACATCATATGTGCTGCGGAACTGTGGCCTGATGAGCGGGACGCGGAATTCAACTGGATTCATGACCTATGGCCGGCCAGGGCCAGGAAAGTTCATCACGATCTGGGCGAAGCCAGGCCATGTCTTCATGGAGATCTGTGGTCTGCGTCTCGACACAGGCGGCAGCACGACTCGGACTGGCCCTCGCTGGAAGACGAAAAAACGTTCTTATAAAGGGTTTGTCGCACGGCATCCAGTCGGTCTATAGTTTCAAAAAGACATTTTAAACACTCCCTGTTATTACAATTGGGTCGACCCGTTCCGATGGGTCGGCCCTTTTATGAGTCATGCTGGCACTCCATCAGATGCCAAAAAAAATCATGACTTCGTTCTTCAGAGGGGTTGCCAGCAGGCCCTCTAGACGTATCGTCAGGACATGTCAGATAGTCAGAAAAAACGTCTCACCGAGATGGTCTCCTGCGGGGGATGAGCCTCTAAGATGGACCCTGCGTCCCTCACGCAAGTCTTGCGTGGGCTACCACATGTTAACGATCCACGCCTACTGGTCGGTTCTGCCACAGCTGATGATGCGGGCGTTTTTCAGATAGATGATGAGCGGGCACTGGTGCAGACGCTGGATTTCTTCACACCTATCG
>CALFDI010000381.1 GCA_937952875.1 uncultured Verrucomicrobiales bacterium | reverse complement strand
GCTTCGGTGTCATCTTTCATTGGCGCAACACGCAGAGTCATGCAGCTAGGGAGAAGTCCCAATAAATATGGTTATAAATTTGAACTATTCACTCTAGTGAGTTCTAATCTCCCTCAAATCTGTCAAGATTTTTCCTAGCTGAGTAACTTTGATCAGAAAAGGCGTTTTTTAGGAATTTCTGAGATAGATATGTAACCTAGATTTCTAGTATTTCGTGAATTTCTTGAGAGACGAAACTTTTCTCCGTGGCTTCATCTACGGCGAGTTGCATCTGGAAGCGCAGAATCTCTTCTGAGACGGAAGGTAGATAATCTTCTAGGCAGAGTTTAACGGCGGCGAGAGGCTCGATCTCTTCTGCCGTCATGATGCGATAGCTCTTTACGGCGAGGGCCTCTGCAGAACCTGGAGTCAGAAGGTTCGGAATGAGGGGTTCGAGTTCAGAGAAGCTGTCTTTTTCCAGTGGGACTCTGTGCTTTTTACACAAGGCACGGAGTAGCCCGAATCCTTCTACTGCTGATATAGTGGGAAAGAGCGGAATTTTCACGTCAATACGGCCTGGGCGCTTCAGGTCTACCTCGATCATATCGGGGCGGCTGGAGGCGAGAACCCAGAGGATCTTTCCCCGGTTCCGCGTATCGGACATTTCCTGAGCCATCATGGAGTAGACGCGGGATGAGACGCCCGAGTCATCACTGCCGCCTTGGCGACTACCGAGAGTCTGATCGGCTTCGTCTACGAAGACGATGCATCGACCGAGAGCGTGGAGCAGGGCAAAGATGCGCTCAAGATTCGCCTCAGTGGAGCCGATCCACTTGTCGCGGAAGTTTTTCAAAGTCACGACTGGAACGCCGGCTTCGCCAGCCAGACATTCTGCTAAGTAAGTCTTACCTGTGCCGACGGGTCCGCAGAAGAGATAGCCCATTGGCAGGGCTTTGGCTTCGCCTTTATTCCAGAGAGTGATGTCTTGGCGTAACCAGGTCTTCACTTCATCGAAGCCGAAAACATCGTCGAGATTCCGGTCTGGCTCGATGAACTCGATGAGATCATCGCAATCACTCTCGACGAGGCGTTTTTTCAGGTCCGAGAGGTCACGTGCTTCGAGCGGGCGTTTCTCGTATTCGCGTCGTTTGAGTAAGCTTTCGACTGAGCTGAGTGACGCACCAGCGAGACGTTCTGCAGGGAGAGCGATGTCTTGAGAAAAATTCTGAAGAGCCAGTGGATAAGTCGGAGCTAGGACGTGAAGAGCATTTGCCATCTCCACCTGGCCGGGAACGGGGATTTCCACTTTAGCGATGCGTGGGCTTTGTGTCACCATCGGGTGCAGTGCATTGAGCTGGCCAGTGATGAGAAAGGCTGCCTGCCCAGAGTCCTGTAACTGCGCATCAACAGCCCAGCTCCGGAGAAGCGATGCGAGGGCATTGAGATCGTAATTGAGCGAATGGGGTAGAGCGGGGCAGACAAGATCAGCCTGACGGAAAATGATAGCTACGCGTGGCGGTTTCGCTCCGACAGCTTTTAGATTTCGGCAGTAGGTGAGGTAGTGTGTGAGAATGCGGATGGCCGTTAAAGGCTTAGCCGGAAGAGGGGAGCTATAGTTTTTCAGAGAGGGCCATTCTGAGAAAATATCGCCCCCGCGTTCGATCTGAATGCCATGACCGACATCGTAGCTGAGCACGACTTCGAAACGCGGGAGAAGTGATTCTACGAGAAAGTCGTGAAGACGGCCGAGACGTGTCTCTTTCTCGTTAGAGACGAGCATTCGGTCTGTGATATTACCATGAAGAATGAAGCAGCCAGCAGCACGGCTTTCGTATTGGCCTATGATCTCGCTGGCCCAGTGGGGGAAGGTCGTCATGATTGTTATATTACTAATGGTTTAGTTGTGCGGTTGAGAAGCCAGTCGCGGATGTGATCTGGCGGCGTCTGTGCGATAGCGTCGAATGGAACTGGTATGTGCCCTTGGATTCGGACATTTCGCGGAAAGGCATCAGTTAGCAGAATGTTCTGCTCGGTGGAGTAGTAGGCACCATTGCTCACATGGCGGAATCCGTAGGGAAGGAGGGACTCGTTGATCTCGGAGACGGTGGGGTTTTCCTCGTCCAAGAAAGGCTGGCTCACGCAGATGCGAGGAGCCCAGCCGGGACGCTCTGGTTCGAGAAAGCCTTCTAATCGTGTGGAATATTCATTGATCTGGTTTAGCAAATTCCAGCGCTCCAGATAGAACCAAGGGTCATCATTCGTCCTAGCGATGAAGTGGTCCCCAGTCATTTCATGGTCGCTGAGATTATAGTAGGCACAGCACCCAAAGGAATCGTCCTTCGTGATTTTGTAGACGCGCTCCCGATCAGACTTGATCAAGAGATTAACGTGCTCGTCTCCGCCTATGAAAGCAGTCGTGTCTTGTTCAAACTCTTTTAGGAGTCTTTCTGAGACTGGGAAATGTCTGGCTTCCAAGGCGAGAGCTTCAATGTAACTTTCTCGAGCTTCCTTCCAACCGAGCGTTCGGCTGCTTTGTGAAACCCGTCCCAGCTGCCGTAGAGTTCTTTCCAATTGCCGGTCTTCGGCATTGGAATCTTTTTGAACTTGCTGGGAGCTTCTGGAGTCATCTCGAGACATTGTTACGCTGTTTCGCCGCGATTTGCAAGTCGAACGGCGAAGTGGGATGCGGGGCCTATGGCTTGTGATTACTCGCTCACCTTAGGACCCATGCTGGATTCTGTGGTGCCTGAGTCTGATCCGCCATCGGCAGCACCGCCTTCGCTCTCGAGGGCGATTCCCTGTTCTGCAGCGAAGTCTGCGAGGGCCATTTCTTCCATGGCATCCTGCTCAGCAGCAGATGAATCAATGGCAGATGTGTCCATGGAATCGCGAGCGACGCGGGCACGACCAGCAGCACGAGTGCGCTCGTCTTCTACCATCTCAGAGAGACGATTCAGCGTGTCTCCGCTGCCGCCGATGGAGCCGATCATGCCAGAGGCCATTTCATTGAGCTCAGCCATGGCTTTCTGGACTTTCATGTCGTCGATGCCGCGAGCGAGTTCTTCGATCTTAGTGCGAGCTTCTTTGACGGAGACGTCGCGGGCGCGCTTCAGATCTTCGTAGCGGGCTTCGGCAGCTTTCATCTGCTCAGCGACGTCATCGTGTTGAGCGTCTACGGCCTTCAGCTTGAGGGCATACTCACCAGCGAGCTTG
>CALFDI010000380.1 GCA_937952875.1 uncultured Verrucomicrobiales bacterium | reverse complement strand
CCCAGCCGGGAACGGTCTTGAAGGTATAGCCCCCATTTCCAGTCATCACTGAGACAGGGCTTTGGGCCTGAGCAGGTGCGTCACCGTCGACTGGGTGCGCGTGGAGTGATGTGAGTCCTGCTGCGAGGAGGAGTGGTATGACTTTTTTCATAAGATAAGACGACTCTGTGATGGAAAAATGCCTAGGTCAATTATGCTCTACCACTTTAAAGTCAACGTGCTGTTGCACGCTATCTACGCGACTCACCTCCACCATGATTTTATCACCCATGGAGATGACTTTTTGACCATTCGAGAAGAGCTTCCGCCCATCGTCAAAACGCCAAGTGCCACGCGGTAAATCTTCTCTCCTAACGACGCCGCGTTGGAGGATATCTGGACACTCGATAAAGAGGCCCATCTTCCTCACATCTGTAATGACGGCTAGATACTGTGGAGGATCTCCAGACTCGAGACGGCGCTGCAGGTATTCCATCTGCTTCATCCGCTTTGTCTCAGTCTCTGCCTCCGCACTCGTGCGCTCAGTGGTCGAGATATGCTGACAGATCTCTGATAGAGCAGCCTGGCTAGGCGTGCTGTCTTTCTTCTTAGGAGGATTCTCTAGCAGAGGCTGCAGAGCACGATGGACGATGAGGTCTGCGTAGCGGCGAATCGGGCTCGTGAAGTGACAATAATTCGCCTTGTTCAGTCCGTAATGGCCGAGAGCTTCTACCGAATAGGTCGCCCGCTTTAGACTCTTTAAAAGCCCCAGCTTGATCGCGTATTCTTCCGGCTTCCCTTTAGCTGCATCTAAGAGCTTCTGGATGTGATTCCTATTTGTGAGATCACCTGGTCTATAGCCATGCGTCGTCGCCATCTCGCCATACTCTAGTAATTTATCAGCATCAGGATCTTCGTGAATCCGGTAGACCGCTGGCTTCTGGCGATTTTTTAGAGCTTTCGCCACCGCTTCATTCGCGAGAAGCATGAATTCCTCCACCATCTGGTGACTGGTCGTGTGATGACTAATCGTAATATCTGTGGGAATACCTTTCTCGTTACAGATCACTTTTGTCTCGGGGAATTCCATATCGAGAGCGCCATTTGCGAAGCGCGCCTTTCGTAAAACGGAGGCCAGTGCCCAAGATTCACGAATGACATCGCCTATCTCACCTCCACCTGTTCCATCGATCATTTCCTGCGCGTCTTCATAGCTGAGACGCGCCTTACTTCTGATCACAGCATTGTAGAACTTGGTATCTTTCACGACTCCCTTCGGAGAGATCGTCATGACGGCGCACTTCGTTGCGCTATCCGCATCTGGTGTCAGACTGCAGAGTTCATTACTCAGGACTTTTGGCAGCATCGGCAGAACACGATCTACTAGATATGTCGAATTCCCACGCTTCCGAGCTTCTACGTCTAACGCATCATCGGGTTTCACATAGTGAGAGACATCAGCGATGTGAACCGATAGGCGCCAGTCGCCATTCTCTAGCTTCTCGACAAGGCAGGCATCATCATGATCCCGCGCATCGAAGGGATCGACCGTGACGATGAGGTGATCTCGGCAGTCATAGCGTGAATCAAGCTCTTCCATCGAGAGGGTCTTCGGACAGGCGTCTGCCGCAGCCGTGACTTCCACGGGGAATTCTTGCTGGAGATTATGCCGCTTAATGACGGAGACGATGTCGACTCCTGGAGCGTCTGGCCAGCCAATGACTTCGACAATCTTCCCGACAGGGCGCTTTTTAGGATTATCCCACTTCGTGAGCTGGACAGAGACCTTTTGGCCTGACTGCGCATCACCGGAATCTGTAATATCGATCTGCGGAATCGCTCCATCATCTGGTTGCACATTTTTAAAACGACCACGATCAAGGTAGATCCCCACGATAGGGCCGTCTCGCCTCTCAATGATATCGACGATTTTTCCGAGTATATCGTCAAACTTCCGCGCGCCCGGGTGTGGCTTTTCCCCTCGGCGCTTTCGCGCTGCATCTTTTTTCTTCTGCCACTCAGGCTGACCTTCCTGAGTGACCATCACGCTAACGCGATCGCCATCGATCGCGACGCCGATATCGCGATCGTTAATTTTCAGTCGCGTCATGGGATCGAGCTCTAGCCCCTGATCGAAGTTTGCTGGAACTGATAGATCTGGGTAAAACCAGCCAAAGCCAGCTGGATGCTGACGAAATGTGCCAATGAGCGCACCCTTTGCACCGGCAGCTCGGTTAGCGCGTTCCTTTTTCTTAGTCGCTTGAGCCTTTGGCACCTTTTTCTCTCGGCGCTCGCGCTTTTCTGGTTCTTTTCCTAGAGAATACTTTCCCTTCTTCCCTTGGATCAGTTCTCCGGTCTTCACCATGCTCGCGAGAACATCTCGTAATTCTGTCTTCATGGAAGAGTCAGTTCCGATGATCTTAATAAGCTCATTTTTGGCCAGTGATTGACCATTTCCGGTCATGAGAGCCTTTCGTATTGCCGTGCGTAGGGTGCTTTTTTTCATTAAAATGAGCGTGGGCCAGATCCCTTTAGACTGCAAGGATTCGTCATACATGCTGCAGAAAGAGCTTTCCTTAAACTCTAAGCGGATGTATTGTCATTGTAAATCAAGTCACGTTCAAGGGTTGCAGCCTCTGAATAGTTTGGCATAACCACAACCTATCGAACTCATGAAATCCAATCACCTAATCAAATCGAAGCATGGCTTCACTCTGATCGAGCTTCTCGTTGTTATTTCTATCATTGCTATTCTCGCTGCTGCAGGCGGCGCGGCAGCAGTTAAAAGCCTTGAAAAGGCTAAGAAAGTAAAAGCTCTCACAACCACGAAGCAAGTCGAACTCGCAATCGACCAGTTCTTAGATGATACGAATAACTTCCCTCTGGATGCTGCTGATACGAACTCAGACACCCTCGATATTCTCACAAGAGGAACTGAAGTCATCAATCACCTCGTCGGCCTCAATACCACAATCAATCGCAAGGGAACAAAATACCTCACCACTCCCCAAGCAAAGAGACGTAAGGAAGGCCTTTTCTACGAGAGTGACACTCAAGCAGATCTCTACGATCCATGGGGAGAGCCATATCGCCTGTGGTTAGACACAGACTTCGACGAAATTCTCGAAGAGCCATTCCCGACTGCAAATGCCACAACAACTAAGATCAGAGGCTCTAGTGCACTCATCATGAGTAATGGCAGTGATCAAGAAGCGGGAGATCTCAAAACTGATGTTTACAGCTGGAAATAATACCATTCTCCCTACCTAAGCTTTTAAAGCCGCAGAACACATAAGGTGTCTGCGGCTTTTTCATGCCAACTCTCACCATTCCGAGTGTCACTCTGGAAAAATTCTGGCTTTTCATCCCACGCCCGCCCTCTAGAACACATCACGTTCATGCCTGCTTCAGATTATATCGTCACCATCGGCCTCGAGGTCCATTGTCAGATCAAGACTCAGACAAAAATGTTCTGTGCCTGCCCCACCTCCTTCGGTGACGAGCCGAATAGTAATACCTGCCCGACCTGTATGGGCCTCCCCGGTGCCCTCCCCGTGCTGAATAAATGGGCCATCGAACAGACGATCCTCACTGGCATGCTCGTCGGCTGCTCAACACCCGAGATCACCGTATGGGATCGGAAGAGTTACTTCTACCCGGATATGCCGAAGAACTTCCAGACCACTCAGATGGACATTCCCGTCTGCCTAGGCGGTGGTGTTCCACTCTACGATCACGCCTACGCGAAGGATGCTCAGAAAAACATCGCATCACCAGGTAAGATCGTCCGCCTGAATCGTATTCACCTAGAAGAAGACGTCGCAAAGTCCACACACCTAGGAGGAGCATCACTCATTGATTTCAATCGCGCCGGAACTCCCCTCATGGAGATCGTCACAGAGCCAGATCTAGACTCAGCTGACGAGGCCTATGCCTACTTAAAGTCACTACAACAAATCCTCGTCTATGGCGGCATTTCTGACGCTGACATGGACAAGGGGCAGATGCGCTGCGACGTCAACATTTCCCTCCGCAAGAACGCTGACGATCCACTCGGCGATAAGGTGGAGCTGAAAAATCTGAACTCAACTGGTGCTGTCCGCCGTGCGATCCGCTACGAGATTCTCCGTCAAGCAGACGAGCTCGACCAAGGAATCGCCCAAGTGCAATCAACTCGACGCTGGGACGATGATCTCGGAGAGACTCAAATGATGCGGACGAAGGAAGACGCACATGACTACCGCTACTTCCCCTGCCCGGATCTGCTCCCAGTCGAGACGAAAGACCTCGTCGAGAGCGCATCGAAACGCCGGCCAGAACTCCCTCACGAAAAGATCGCCCGATTTGAGTCCGATCATAAGCTCAGCTACTATGATGCATCCGTTCTCTGCGCAGAGGCTGATTTAGCGAATTACTACGAAAAGACCGTAGCCGCCACCAGCGCACCACAGAAAAAGATCGCAAACTGGATCATCAATATTCTTCTTGGTCGCCTCAATGAAGAAAGCCTCACCATCTCTGAATGCACCATTTCTCCTGAAGGGACCGCAGCCACTGTCGAACTTATCGAAGCTGGAACTGTCTCTAATAACCAAGGAAAAGAAGTCTACGACGCTCTGTGGAATGCACCAGATAAGGCACCTGCCGACATCGCCAAAGAACTCGGCTACGAACCTGCTGATAGTAGTGAGCTAGAGGGCATCATTGACGAAATCATCACAGCGAATCCTGACAAAGTCGCTGAAATCACAGGAGGCAACCCGAAGATGGCAAATTGGCTCACAGGCCAGGTCATGAAGGCCAGTAAAGGGAAAGCAAACCCGAAGATCGTCACAGGCATCATCAGTCAAAAGCTCGGACTTTAGACACTGACTTATCCTTTCCTCCTGATACGACTGATTACTATGTTGAGACTACACGCATTCATCCTACTTATCATCCTCTGCATTACCAGCTGTGGAACGAGTGCACCTTTCGGGAAATCCTCTCATAAGACAGCACCCACGATCATTAACGTCTCCTCATACGATCCTAAAGAAAGACAACGTAAAGGACGCGGCTACACCCCTCTCGACCAATCAGCCCTCAAGGCGAACGGAGCGCTCGCCCTCATCGCCCGAGCAGGAAAGGGCTACGACTTAGACAGTAAATGCTCATACTTCCTCGTAGGAGCAGAACGCCAGGGCATGAAGCTAGGTGCCTACTACTTTCTTAAGCCGCACATCTCCATCAAGGCACAGGCAGAGCGCTTCGTCGCACGCATGTCTGCTATTAAGCGTGCTCGCGGCCTCCGCACAGCAGAGATCCTCATGGTAGGAGATATCGATACAAAGTGCACTGCAGCCCACATCGCCACCTTTATCCAGCACATGGAGCGCCTCACGGGGAAGACTCCCGTAATCTACTTAGAAAATAGTGCTCCACTCATCGAACGATTAGCAAATTCTGATGAACGCACGAAAAAGATCATTCGCCGTGCTCCGTATTGGCTAGCTCTTTACTCTAATACGAACAAAGCAAACCCGCATATCAAAACGCCTCGCGATCTCACAAAAGCTTATGACATCTGGGACAGCTGGGCGATCTGGCAATATGGTGGCGTCTTCTGGGAGAATCGCCGCTCTGCGCCGAAAGTCTATCGCCACGGAGCCTGGCAACCATCCCGCTACTTCGGTAATATGGACCGCCCGATGGAGAGAAATGCCTTTAACGGAAGCCATGCAGAGTTCGAAGCCTTCTGGAAAAAATATGCCTGGCGCTGGTAGACCGCAGCAT
>CALFDI010000379.1 GCA_937952875.1 uncultured Verrucomicrobiales bacterium | reverse complement strand
CATCAAAACTGGAGGTGCTGCAAAGTGGGTGAGTGTGCCGCCGATAGAGACATTCACAAAGAGCAGACCAAGAGTGGCGTAAGCCATGACTGGCTTTGGATTGTGCTTGTAGAACTTCTTAGCCAGAAGGAGCGCGCCGATTGTCATAGCGGCTGGCTCTGTGATGAATGAGCCAAGAATCGGTGCGATGGTCATAACGCTGACCCACCAGGCGGCAGGAGAGCTGTTTCCGAGCTTGGCCGCGATTGCCATGACGTTCTCTGAGAATTTCAGGACAGGGCGACTCGCTGCAATCGCCATGATGATGACGACGAACATTGGCTCTGTGTAGTTACGAGTTGAAATGTAGCTTTTGAACTCTCCCCAGCCGTGGAAGTAGGTGGCAGCTGCGCCTAGAGCGATCACCCAGATTCCGAAGATCGCTTCGACCTCGCCAAGGAAGTGATACAGGGTGGCTTTGAAAGAGACGTGGTCTTTCGCATCATCTTGAGGCTTAGCAGTTGCCGTGAGTCCTAGCTTTTCGATCACCTTTTCGTGTTCGTGCTCAGCTTCGTGAGCCAGCTTATTGAAAAAGCCCGCCATGAAGGTGTGCAGGATGGCTAAAATGAAGATGATCGTCGCAGCGAGATTAAAAGGATCTGCCGCGATGCGTGCGCCCATTTGCTGAAAGATCGAGGCGTCTTCGACCTTCTCATACTCATCCAGAGGGATCGGGAATGATGCAGGCTCAACGGCATGCCCACCGCCAGCGGCAAGAGTCGGCAGAATTGAGAAAAAGAGAGCGGCGAGTAGAAGTCTAAAAACAGTAAGGCGCATCTGGATGAAAGAGGGTCTAGGTCTGGGGCGAAATAACGGTAGATTGATCTATTCGACAAGTAGTATCGAATAACAAAAAGGTGGCCTGTATGTATCAGGCCACCTTTTTAGGAAAAAGAATTGCGTATGAGTCGATCTAAAAGACCTCACCTTCGCCGAAGAAACGCTTAATCTCCGCGGCTGCAGCCTCAGGGCTATCAGATGCGTGGCAGACATTGCGCATCTTAGAATCAGCAGTTTCCTTATCGCCAAAGTCACCACGGATTGTGCCTGCAGCAGCTTCTTTCGAGTCGGTCGGTCCGAGAATATCACGAATGCGCGAAATCGCGTTGTCACCCTCAAGCGCGAGAGCGATGACTGGAGTCTCCTGCATGAAGTTCATGATGGATGGGAAAAATGGCATGTCTGCAATGTGTGAGTAATGCTCCTTAAGGATGTCATCACACAGAGTCATCATCTTGATACCGCGAATAGTGAAGCCCTCAGCCTCATAACGGGCGAGAACTGTGCCGACATTTTTCTTCGCCACAGCATCGGGCTTGAAGAGGATAAGAGTAGTTTCAGTAGCCATGCGTGTGAGCTAAGCCACATCTGCAAACAGGTCAAGACTGAGCTCGTCGCTGCGACTATGATCACGTTTCAATTCAGTAGCAGATCTGTCACGACCATTTTATGATCAGAGCCTGGCACGAGTCGAGTCGTCGCTGAGCGTGGAGTGAAATGCCGAGTGGCAAAGATGTGATCGATCCGTAAGACTGGGAACTTCGCATGATAGGTATTTCCCCAGCCTCTTCCAGCTTCCGTGAATGCATCGTTAAAGTCTGCTCTCATGAGGTCATAAACTGCATCAGATGCGGGAGCGTTAAAGTCACCAGCCACGATCGCTGAATGATTAGGAAACTTCGATGTCTTCTCGAGAATCTGTAGCGCGATCGATAGTTCTGAGCGGCGCAGCCGTCTGCGCTGTGTGTGGGCACGCCAGCAGTCCAGACTCCAGAGGTCTAGCCGAGTTTCCGCAGTAGGGAGGTGAACATTGATCAATTCGAGAGCTGAGCCATCGGCTAGTCGAGTGGTGAGATGTTGTGTGAGGTGGTAGGAATTCTTAATTTCTCGTTCAATTTTCCCTCGTGTCACAATGGCGTTACTGCGGTGGAATCGATAATCTCCACGGTCACCATAGAGATCTGACACCAGTTGGCGGAGCTGATACGGATGTGAAATTTCTTGGAGAAAAATAATATCTGGATCGTAGCTTTTAATTAGCGCCCAGGGTTCACTATTCATTCCAGCACAGTTCAGTGTGAGGACGCGCAGAAGCCGCGAAGGATCAGTAATAGCCGGACGCTGCTCAGTTAGCCGAGGCGCATTAAAATTCCCAAGAGAGCTAGACTCATCCGACCCGAGAAGAAGGGTAAGTAACCAGAGGGCGGTGATGCAAAGGCCGAGCGATTTTTTGAAAATCAAGAACCCAAAAGCTGCGAGAGCGATCCCGATCAGGCACCACATCCAAAAGGGAAACACGGTGAAGGTGGCGAGCTTGTCTGGCTTCCACGAATAGATGAGAACTGTCACAAAGTGCAGAGCGACAGAACTCAGGACCAAAAAGAGAGGGATCCATCGCCAGCGTGTGAGAGACATGAGAAAAGAACGTTAAAATTGCGTTGTTGCAGGGTGATAATCTCAAAAAAGAAAAAGGCAGTCCAGCGAATGGACTGCCTTTTTTATAAAGTAAGAAATCTGAGCGGAATTAACGGCCCGGGATGCGGAAGATCTTTCCAGCGGATGTGTCGCGAGCGATCGTTTCATTCGGGCCCAGCTTGCTGATATCGATGATATTATGCGGTGGATATGGGCTCTGAACGAGGTTCGGGTTCGTCGTTACCTTGGCGAGCGGATAACGCTGCGCTGTCGGAACGGCTGGTGGCTGGGAAGAGACAGGGCCGCGGTAGTTGTCTCCGCCATTGTTGTAGTTGCCAGCCTTCTTGTTTTGATTCTCTTGATAGGCGGCGACTCCTGTGCCTGCAGCAGCTCCGATGGCGGCTCCGCGAATGACATCACTGCTATCATCACCAGCGATTGCGCCGAGTGCAGCGCCACCGAGTGCGCCGAGTCCGGCTCCTTGTTGTTGATACTGTGTGCAAGAAACTGCGGCGACAGAAACGGTGATCATAGCGGCAATGGCTACGTTACGAGCGATAAGATGTTGAAACATATGGTGGTTAAACGGTTAGCTTTAGTGAAATATTCAAAGTTTTTTTCAATAAAGCAAGAAAGGATCGTTCAGCAGTCTTAAGCATGAGTATCTTTCGCTACTCCTTAGCCAGCAAGAAGATCTTGCAGGGTTTGGATTTCTTCCATGAGTGCGTAGCGCTGATTCTTATCGAGATTGGGGTCATCCATGCGTGCGACAAGCGAGCGAAAGTGGCGCTCGTAGGCTGAATCGCTCACTTGGCTTAAGGTCTCAGTGGCAGCAGAGAGTGGTTTGGCGATTTCTGGTCGATCCATGATATTCATGAGGGCTTTCTGCTCGTCTTCTGGCAAAGTCGTGAGAAAGGCATGCAGCGCACTCGGGCGTGTGCCGATGTGCTCGCGGACGAGTAAGCTACGCAGGACGGTTGAGCCTGGCAGGTCTGAGGCGAGCAGTAGGACTTCGCCCTGTTCGCCCAGCCACTCGTGGACTTCTTGGTCCTGAATGGCGTATTGGATCAGATCGGCGATATTCGGTTCGATATCGATAGCCACAACACGTGGCTTAACCTCGTCCTCGCCGCGAGTCTTACGCGTGAAGACCTTGATACTATCCATCGTGTGCCTCAGCTCATCTGCACCTATGCCGATACGTGTCGAGACGTGTCTGACCAGAGTATCCTGGATCATCTTATCAGACACGGCTTTTAATAAATCCGCCATATCATGAGCGAATGCAGCCTTCTCAGTCGGATTAGAGAGGCGTCCGTCAGCCTGCGCGATGGAGGTGATGACGTCGAAGAAATCGGGAGCTTTCTCGATCAGTGAACGAAAGGCATCTGCCCCATGCGACTGAATGTAGGTATCTGGATCGTCTCCGGGAGGCATCTGCGCGTAGCGGACACTGATTCCAGCTCCTGAGAGTTCTTTGAATGCGCGGGATGAGGCCTTAATGCCTGCAGCATCCGCATCATAGCAGAGAATCACCTTATCCGTGAAGCGCTTGAGCAGTCTGGCATGTTCACTGGTAAAGGCCGTGCCGAGACCTGCGACAGCGTGCGTGAGTCCAGCTTCGTGACAGGCAATGACATCGATTTGTCCTTCGCAGATGAGCGCGTATTTTGCATCGCGCATGGGTTTGCGCGCGCGGTCGAGGCCGAAGATGATTTTCGATTTTTTAAAAAGGGGTGTTTCAGGGGTGTTGATGTATTTCCCAGACTTCGGATCGTCGCGAAGCTGGCGACCTGAAAAGCCGAGCACGTCCCCGTAGTCATTGTGAATCGGAAACATGAGTCGATCCTTGAGGCGGAGATAGAGGCCGCGGCGTGGGTCATTTTCATCTTTCTGAGCGGCTAGTCCTGCTGTGACGAGGTCTCGTCCTTTAAAGCCTTGCTGCTTAACCCACTCGAAGTAGACACGTTGATCTGCAGGAGCCCAGCCGATGAGCCAACGCTCAGACATTTCTTTATCGAAGCCGCGACTCTTGAGATACTCTCGCGCATGTGCAGCATCAGGGTGAGTCATCGCGAGATGATGATAGTAGCGTGCGGTTTTATTATTGAGATCTACGAGCTGTGATCGCCGTCTCCGCAGCTTGTCCGCTTGAGGATCCTCGACTTCTTCCCGAATGATGATGTTCGCTTTACTCGCGAGCTTTTTCACCGCATCGACGAAGGGGAGATTCTCATAGCTCATGAGCCAGCCGATGGCATTGCCACCTTCGCCACAGCCGAAACATTTGTAATTCTGCCGATTAGGAGAAACGTTAAAAGAGGGAGTTTTCTCGTTATGGAAGGGGCAGAGGCCTTTAAACGTCGAGCCGGCGCGCTTTAGCTGCACGTGTCCACCTATGAGATCAACAATATCAGTCGCATCGACAATCTTCTCGATGACGTCTTCTGGAATATGTCCCATAGCGTAATAAAGCAGGTGGAATCAGCTATTCTTCAATGATTTCAGCAGCCTCGAGAGCAGCTAGACGTCTTTGCTCGTCCTCGTGTGAATGAATGAGAAGGCTGACTTGAACGCCATGTTTCTCAGCAGAAGCCTTCAGTAGGCTGCGGATTGCGCTCGCGGTGAAGCCATTCTTGCCGATAAGGATCGCCACATCATCGCTGTCTACGATGAGGCGAAAGCGGAAATGTGTCTCATCCTCCACAGCCACGCGTAACTCGGCCTTTTCTGGATTATCAATGAGTTGAACAGCAACGTATTGTAAATAGTCTCTGAGCTTTTCGGCGATTTCCTGCATGGAATAAGAATTGCGTGAAGAAGCAATAATGTCGAATTCTTATCGCTGAATATCTGACGTATAGAATGAAAAAGCCTCCCCGCAAGATGCGAGGAGGCCTTTAACCCAATATATTCCTATGAAAGAG
>CALFDI010000378.1 GCA_937952875.1 uncultured Verrucomicrobiales bacterium | reverse complement strand
ATGCTGGCTAAGTGGGAAATCACGCGCCCAGACCAAGTCATCGACATCCTTGGGCTATGGGGAGACGCCTCCGATAACATCCCAGGAGTCCCAGGAATCGGCCAAAAAACAGCAGTCAAGCTCTTGGCTCAATTCGATAACATCGAAGGCATTCTCAAAAACACGGATAAGCTGAAAGGGAAGCAAAAGGAAAAGTTTATCGAATTCGCCGATCAAGCTCGTCTCTCACGTGAACTTGCCACGATCATCACTGATGCTCCAGTTGATGACATCAGCTTCGAAGACCTCATTCTCTCCGAGCGCAATGAAGATGAACTTCTCGCCATCTGCGAAGAGGCTGAATTCACAACTCTAAAGAAGCGACTCTTCGATGAGGGATCTTCCGCCTCTGCACCCACTCCATCAGTTGAGCTGAAGACTCTAGACTCCACACCCCATCAATATACGTTAGTCGATAGCGAAGAGAGCTATAAGGCTTTAGTCGCTGAGATCACGGCAGCAGACGTCATCTGTTTTGATACAGAAACGACTGGCCTCAATCGCTTCCAGAGTCAGCTCTTAGGGATCGCCTTTAGCACGAAAAAAGGCTCCGGCTATTATATAGATGTCTCTAAATTCGACGTGAGAGAGGCCAACATCCAAGAACTCTTCCCGGTGGGAAAGACATGGGTGGGCCATAACTTGAAATACGACCTTCATATTCTCAAATCACACGGAATCTCAGTCGAGGGTGCATTTTTTGATACGATGATCGTCCATAGCCTTCTTCATCCTGATAAAAAGCACACGATGGATGCGCTCGCAGAAGCCTTATTGAGCTACACGCCTCTGAAGCTCACTGATCTCGCAGCCGAAAGCGCCGGCTCTGACGCCAACGAAGACGACTTATTCTCTCTCGCTGAGAAAAAAGCCCCGAAAAAGAAGGGCAAAGACGTCGATATGCTGAATATCCCGCTTAAGGCTCTCGCTGAATACGCCACTGAAGATGCGGATGTGACACTGCAGCTCTACAACGTTCTCAATAAAGAACTAGACGCATCTGGTCAAAAAGACGTCTACACAGACATCGAGTCGCCATTATTACCTGTGCTGGTCGACCTAGAAGCAGAAGGCATCAGCATGGATCCAGATGCTCTAGCCGAAATCGGAGCTAGCCTAGAATCGAAGCTCGATGATCTGACGGAAAGAATCAGCGAAACAGCTGGCCGCACATTTAATCTGAATTCACCGAAACAACTAGGAGAGGTTCTTTTCGATGAAATGCAACTCGTCGAGAAGCCAAAGAAAACAAAAACGGGCCAATATAAGACAGATGAAGCCACGCTGACCGCTCTGGCATCTAGCCATCAAATCGTCGCGGACATTCTCTCATACCGTGAAGCGTCTAAACTCAAATCAACTTACATCGATGCCCTTCCCTCTCACATCGAGCCACACTCGAACCGAGTCCACACGCACCTTCATCAGCTCCTAACAGCGACTGGGCGTCTAGCCTCTAGTGATCCGAATTTGCAGAACATTCCGATCCGGTCAGAACTTGGAAAAGAGATCCGTAAAGCCTTTGTGCCGCGTGACGCCTTCACCCTCCTTGCCTGTGACTACTCGCAGATAGAACTCCGAGTGATGGCGGCACTGTCTGGGGACCAGGCTTTGATCGATGCCTTTCTGTCAGACGCAGACATTCACACTGCAACTGCAGCCAAGGTCTTCGGCGTCTCAGATGAGGATGTGACACGTGACCAGCGCTCCTCAGCTAAGATGGTGAACTTCGGTATTATATACGGCATTTCAGCTTTCGGCCTAAGCCAACGTCTCAGCATTCCTAGAGAAGAAGCAGCTGAGATCATCAACTCGTATTTCACGCAGTATCCAGGTGTCAAAACCTTCATGGAGCAGACAATCAGCTCCGCCACAGAGTCTGGCTACGTTGAGACGCTCGCTGGTCGGCGCCGGCTTTTACCTGATCTCCAGAGCAGTAATGGGAATATCCGTGGAAATGCAGAGCGGGCAGCGATCAACACACCGATACAAGGAACCAGCGCAGACATGATTAAGCTAGCGATGATCAAATGTGCTAACCTACTAGAAAAACAGGAATCTCAGAGCAAAATGCTCTTACAGGTGCATGATGAACTGATCTTCGATCTCCATCCGGATGAACACTCACTCATACCTGAACTCGTCCAGACGATGGAAACAGCTCTCCTTCTCCCCCACGGAGTGCCTGCGAAAGTGGAGTTCAATACTGGGCCTAACTGGCTCGCCGCACATTAAAATCAGATTTGAGGCATTCATCTTGGATTCATCTGAATTTATTGAGATTCTGCTGACATGAAGATTCTCATAGTTGAAGACCAAGAAGATCTTCGTCACGTTGTGGCGGAGACTTTGCGAGAAAACGCATTCGCTGTAGATGAATCAGCTGATGGAGAAGATGCCCTCTACAAAGCGATCGAATGGGACTATGACCTTATCATTCTGGACATCATGCTTCCTCTCATGGATGGCTGGGATGTCTTAATGAAGATCAGGGAGAAAAAGAATACTCCCATCATGATGCTCACCGCCCTCGGTCAGACTCCTGACAAAGTAAAGGCGCTCAATGCAGGCGCAGACGACTACTTAGCAAAACCCTTCGACCTCACTGAACTCGTCGCCCGCAGCAAAGCACTAGTTAGACGTCTTGGAGGTGATCGCAAGCCGATACTCAGCATCGGAGATATCACGATCGACACCGCGACTCAGCGGGTCATGAAAAACGGCACGCCCATCGATATGAGTGCACGTGAATATTCGATGTGCGAACTCATGATTCGCAAACGCGGTGAAGTGATTAGTCGCAGCTTTCTCTACGAGCACTTAACCGATGAGAATGATGAATCCATGTCTAACATTCAAGACGTCTACGTTTATAAACTTCGCCAGAAGTTAGGTAAGGACTTTATCAAAACACGCCGCGGTCAGGGATACATCGTCGAGGATCACTAAGCTTTTTCTTTCGCATGCTTCCCCGATCTTTACGCTGGCGCATTCAGCTCTGGCACACTCTCCTTCTGACTATCATCGTAGTAGTCTTGCTCTCCACTTTCTATCAACATCAGAAGCAGATCACCTTTCAAGAGATCGATACTGAACTCACTCAAAACATCGCAAATGTTCTGCCTCGAATGAACCCTGGACGCCGCAGACCTCCTCCACATGAGCGGCGCCCTCCTCGGCCTGGCCAAGAGCGAGAAAGACCTCACTTTAACGAAGATCCACCTTCCATCACGTTCACAGATCCTCTGCTATATGCCTACATGGTGAATAGACGAGGAACGATTCAGATCCTAGCAGGAACACCACCTCCAACTCGGCCTCCTTCCTCACTAGACACTGATGAAAGATTACAACTACGAACGACTGAAAGGCATAGAGAACTGATTCGGCGTTTCCCTCGAGGCAGAATCATTGTGATCGGTAAATCACTCAGCGAAGCACATGATTCGCTTTCCCTCTTGCTTCAAAAACTTATTTGGAGCGGTGGCCTCCTCGTCGTTGGAGGCTTCACAGTCGGATCATTTCTCACTCACCGCTCTCTCAAACCTGTAAGAGACATCGGACACACCGCCAGTCTGATTTCAGAGGGCCTCTTCAGTGAACGCATCACTGTCACAGAGACAAAAAGTGAATTAGGGGAACTCTCC
>CALFDI010000377.1 GCA_937952875.1 uncultured Verrucomicrobiales bacterium | reverse complement strand
TGCAGACTTCCAGAATGCTGTGTTCTATGGAACGGGCGAAGAGGACGTCGCCCTCGTCTGGGAAAAAGACGGTGACACTCGCACATTTAATCGTCCATATGAAGGGCTCTGTCGTCAGGCTGAACGGCTTTACCGAGAGTCCGAAAGTGATTCCGTGAGGCGCAAGCTTTCTCGATACATGGCGTCCCGCACATGTGTGCTCTGCCATGGAGGTCGTTTGAAGCGAGAAATCCTCGCCGTGAAAGTAAACGGTCTAGGAATAGATGAACTGTGCCAACTCTCAGTGAACCGTGCTCATGGCTGGATGAGTGAGCTCACCCTGCCAGAGGACCGAGCGAGTGTGTTAGAGCGAGTGGTTAAGGATATCACAGAGCGTCTTGGCTTTCTAAGGCGCGTCGGACTCGGTTATCTGACATTAAGCCGGGCGACTGGTTCTCTCTCAGGTGGAGAATACCAAAGGATACGTCTCGCTAGCCAGTTAGGAGCAGGGCTATCAGGCGTTCTATATGTGTTAGATGAGCCTAGCATTGGTCTCCATCAAGAGGATAATATGCGTTTGATCGAGACGCTAAAACATTTAAGAGATCTGGGAAATACAGTCATTGTAGTAGAACATGACGAAGATATGATTCGAGCTGCCGACTGGGTCGTAGATGTTGGCCCCCAAGCAGGTCAGCACGGCGGGCAGATCGTGGCTATAGGCACACCCTCTGAGGTTAAAGACAATGAGGATTCACCCACTGGACGGTGGCTCAGGGGAGAAGGCACGTTCATTCCGTCGCCTCCGCAACTAATAGATCCAGAGCGCATGCTGACAGTTAGCGGTGCCCGAGAGAACAATTTACAAGACCTCACCGTTTCGATTCCGCTCGGCGTCTTGACCTGCGTAACTGGCCCGAGTGGAAGTGGGAAATCGACACTCATAGATACGATATTGCGACGGGCTCTGCAGCGTAGCCTTCACCGATCTAAGGCTGTGCCTGGGCAGCACGATAGTCTAGTAGGTGTAGAGCATGTCGAGCGTCTCGTTGTTGTAGATCAGAGTTCGCTAGGCAGTAGCCCTCGATCGAATCCGGCGACCTACACAGGCCTGATGGATCTCATGAGAGAGCTTTTTGCGAAGCTACCGCTTTCACGTGAGCGCGGATACAGCGCAGGGCGATTTAGTTTTAATGTAAAAGGCGGGCGATGTGAAAAGTGCCAAGGCGCTGGTCAGATCAAAATCGACATGCATTTCCTCAATGATGCCTATGTCTCTTGCGAATTATGCCAAGGTAAGCGCTACAATCGGGAGACGCTCGATATCCGATATAAAGGGCACAGCATTTCTGATATTCTCAATATGACCGTGGAATCTGCTCTAGAGGTCTTTGCGACAGTGCCTAAAATGAATGCCATTTTAACATGCCTTCGAGATGTAGGACTGGGCTATCTTCGCCTCGGGCAAGCAGCCAACACGCTTTCTGGAGGTGAGGCTCAGCGGGTGAAATTAGCCACAGAGTTGAGTAAAAGCTCTCACGGTCACGTGCTCTATCTCCTAGATGAGCCGACGACGGGGCTTCATTACTGGGACATCGTCACTCTATTAACTGTTTTGCTGAGACTTCGTGATGCAGGTCACACAGTTCTCGTCGTAGAGCATAATCTCGATGTGATCTCAGCAAGCGACTGGGTGATCGATCTAGGACCTGGAGGCGGTGAATCTGGAGGTCAGCTCGTCGCCGAAGGCACTCCAAAAGAGGTCGCAAATGTTGAGAAAAGCGTGACTGGAGTGTGGTTAGCCAAACGATTATGAGAGAGAATCCACTAGATAACGCTCGATCTTGTGAAATAGTGAGGCATGGTCTCACCAGTGGCTACTGATAGTTCATCATCATCAACACCTGAAACGCTCTCATGGCGAGAGTGGCTAGAGGAGTGTGGACCGAAGCTTTTGCTCTTCGCACGTCAGCAGACACGAAATTCACAAGACGCTGAAGACGTTCTGCAGGAGTCTTTGGTGAAACTTGCAAAAAAGGTGAATGATAACACCTTTACGGGTGGCCAGAATGGCTGGCTGCCTTTTATTTACACTTCAATACGCCGCGGAGCTATTGATCTGGGGCGGAAGAACGACCGCCGAGGACGACGCGAAGATAAAGCCTACGTGGCGAGTGAAATCGAGTCAGGAGGAGTCGATGACCCATGGTTTGGAGCCTTCGATGCACAAGATGAGCTCGGGCAACAGCTTGAGTCTGCTCTAAAGGATTTACCCCCGAAATTCGCCGAAGTCATATCACTCAAAGTATGGGGAGAGCTCACATTTGCAGAAATAGGTGAAAATTTAGGAATTTCTCAAAACACAGCAGCCTCTCGGTATCGCTATGGACTTGAAGCATTGAAGAAAAAGTTAAGCGGAGCACGCAATCGCGGCGATATAGAACTCTAACTTTTTCTTTTCACTTTACCGATCAACAGCGCAAAGAATATTGATCAAACAATCGAGCTATAAATGACAGACGACCTTAAAGAATTAGAGAATGCTCTGCGCCACGTGCAGCCGTCACGCCTATCGCCTGACCTTCTAGATCGCTTAGATCAAGCGATGCAGAAGTGGGAGCAGCATACGCCTGAGTCAGAAGAAGAGTCTAACGTCGTTCCTTTTCCTGCTACACAGCCAGCGAAGAAGTCTTGGTCGCTCTTCAGTTCTCAAGGATTATCAGCTGCAGCTGCTGTGGCAATCTTAGGAGCAAGCGCAGCTGTATTCCTCACTCCATCTACTCAGAAACCTGAAGAAGCCGTCGCTCAAGAAAGTTCATCGGCTCAACAGTCCGCTCCTAAGCTCAATCGCAATTTTACAAATGTGACTGCTGATCGCATGTATTGGAATGACGATAAGCAGCCGATGCGTCAGCTTTCTCTGGACTATGTCGATAGCCTTCAAGTGACAGATGATCAGGGGAGAGTGCTCTTGCTCAAGCAGCCTAAGCGTCGCACTTTTCTTGTTCCGCTTCAGACGGACTAGTGTGCCTTTTGGTGATGTCTGACCTTTACGAGAAGGTCGTCTGACTTTTTCTTTTTTTAAACAAGATGCTCTCTAGTAGACGGTTTCTTTTTTAAATAGCAAAACGCTTAAAGTCAGAAAAATACACCATCGAAACGTTATGAAAAAGACTCCATTTTTAATCGCGTCTCTCGGCATGTCATCCCTACTTGCATTGCATGCAGTGCCTCGTCCTGGAGGTCCTGGCGAGCCAGAAATCATCCCACTCGAATTAGCAGAAGATAAGAATGCTCAGCCTAAAGAAGAGCAGGCATTCTTAGGTGTGAGTGGCACACCACTGAGTCAGTTATTAGCTGAACATCTTAAATTATCAGGGGGACTTGTTATAGGTCTAGTAGCAGATGATAGCCCTGCTCAGAAAGCAGGGCTCACAGAGAATGATATCATTCTTAAAGTGGGAAATAAGGCCGTAGCCTCGCAAGATCAGCTTAGCGATGTCATGCGCACTCTTGTTCCAGGTGATAGTCAAGTTCTCACAGTGGTCCGTAGAGGAGAAACGATTACTCTAGATGTCATAATGGGAATTCGCCCTGTGGCACTCGCACAAGGGCCGCGTGCGGGCGCGCATAATGTAGACGATTTATTTCGCCAAGCACTCGGCCACCTTCCTCAAGGAGGAGGCGGTGGGAACGCTGCAGATATCATGCAACAGCTTCAAGAACGCATGGGGCAAATGGGCCACGGCATGCATGATCTCGATCAACTCTTTAATCTCGGTAACGGAGCTGGAGCTCATGGTCTAGGAAACCACTTTGACCGCATGCGTCAGATGATGGGGCAATTAGATGGTCAATTCGATATCCAAGGGCAATCTAGTTCCACTTTTACAATCGGTGACGAGCAAGGGAAAATTACGATTAAAGAAACCGAGGCTGGAAAAGAAATTGTCGTTCGGGATCCCAAAGGGAATGTGATTTTTGAAGGACCATTTTCTACAGAAATCGATAAAGCTGCTGTTCCTGAAGACATCATTAACCGCCTCAAAGGCGTCCAATTACAAGGAATGGATCTAGGCCTCCCAGATGGTCAATAGCCTGTATTTCCTAGATCCTGTTCGATTTCCTTAAGAAAAGCGAAAAAAGCGAGTGCAGATTTTTCTGAATCTCGTTAGGGTGTGGCGACTTAGTTCATTCACTGATGGCCAAACCTAAAATATTCGTCGGATTAGAAATCGGCACCAGCAAAATTTGCATGGTGGTAGGGGAAGTGAAGGCAGATGCTTCGGTTAAGATTCTAGGTGTGGGGAGCACTCGGTCTGTCGGTGTGCGCAAAGGCGAGATTGTCGATTACAACAATGTCCGCGCCTGCGTGAAGACTGCTTTGTTAGAAGCAGAGGACATGAGTGATGTCGAAATTAACGGTGTTTTTCTCGCAGTCACCGGCGCACATATCCAAGGAATTAATAGTCGAGGCACATACAGATTACCTGATTCGGAAGAAGAGATTTTAGGCCATCATGTAGAGGAAGCTAAAGGAATCGCACGAGACGTATCGATCCCAGCTGAAAATGTCTTTCTCCACTCAGTGATCCGGCATTTCTGGGTCGACGGCAATGAGTCTACTACGAATCCTATAGGTTTGATGGGGAGAACTCTTGATGCGGATTTTCACATCATCCATGGTGTTCGGAGCAGAATCCAGAACAGTATAAAGTGCGTGCGTGAAATCCCACTTGATGTCGAAGACGTCGTCTTTGCCCCAATCGCCTCAGCACAGG
>CALFDI010000376.1 GCA_937952875.1 uncultured Verrucomicrobiales bacterium | reverse complement strand
GAATTAACTGCAGAGGAAATCGCGACGCTCTACAAGAAAGGTAGCCCTGAGCTTTAGGCTAGAGCAGATTTTTGTTTCGCAAGCGCTTCAAGCCAATAGGTTCTAGAATTTCCGTTGATCTGCAGGAGTAGCTGCGTAATCTATAAAGAATGAAAGCAAGATGTGTGTTTGGCGTGATTTTTCTGGCGCTGCTCCCTTATACTAGTGCGAAAGATCTCTACTATAATGACTTGGACGCGCCTCGTGGGATCGAGGATCTGCAGGCGATCCAAAATGACCTAAAGAAAGCATTAGAGACGGCATATCCTGCGACGGTCTGTATCGAATTAGGAGGAGGCAGTGGAAGTGGCGTGATTGTGTCAGCTGACGGACTCATTCTCACAGCTGCACATGTGAGTGCTGGGGTAGATAAAGACCTCACAGTCATCATGCAGGATGGAACAGAGCATGACGCTGTTTCACTGGGGCTCGATTCTGAAACAGACGCGGCAATGGTCAAAATCTTGGACGCTGATAATCTTCCTTTTGTTGAAATCGATAAAGATAATCGCACCAAGCTCGGAGACTGGGTTTTCGCTCTCGGACATTCGGGTGGCTATGATAAAGAACGCGGTTCTGTGACTCGCCTTGGACGTTTAGTCCGCACCAGTGCTGGCACGGTTCAGTCTGACTGCGCACTTATTGGTGGAGACTCTGGAGGTCCACTCTTTGATATGAAGGGCAGGCTCATTGGTATTAATAGTCGAGTAGGGGCGACCGTGGAAGAGAGTATGCACGCGCCTATGACTGAGTTTACTCGGAATTGGGAGAAAATGCTCGCTGGTGAATTTATCGGGAGCGGTCCATTCGCGGAGAAGCCTAAAAAAGGAGATGCTCTGATGGGTGTGTTACTAGAAAAACCAGAAGAAGGCCCAGGTCTGCTTCTGAAAGAAGTTACTAAGAGATCAGCTGCTGCAAGAGGTGGGCTAGAATCTGGTGATATTTTGCTCACATTTGAAGGGCAGGAGTTTTCTGAAATAGCTGATTTGCAGAAGCTGATTAAAGAAAAAATACCGGGAGATGTCGTAAAGGTAACGTATCAACGCGGTGATGCAGATCCTGCCGAAGCAGAGCTTACATTGAGATCACGCTAGTATGAAATATCTATCTCTTTTCTTCATCGTTGCAGGCTTTGTGACGAGTGCGAATGCGCAGAACCAGTTAAAGCACGAACTAAGAACGAACGGGCCAATGACTCAAGAGGCCTTTTCGCCCTTAGAGCAGTCTTTATTCGATTCCAGTGCTGTCTTTTATGACGAGTCATTTATGAATGGAAGACGACCAGCCTTCCTAGGCACTGTGGTTTCCTCAGACGGTCATATCTTTACGAAAGCGAGTGAGCTGCAGGACGATGGCGTTTACAAAGTGCGGATAGGTAAGACTCTATACAAGGATGTCAAAGTCTTGAAAAAGAATGACGAGTGGGACCTAGCTTTAGTGAAGGTGCCCGCTGAAGGTCTAAAAGGCAGTCGGTTTGCCGAGTCTAGTTCGATAGAAAATGGCACATGGCTCGTGACGAATGGCCCGCCGACCAGAAGGCGCCGTAAAGTCAGAGTCGGAGTGCTCAGTGCAAAGCCTCGCATGATTGAACCTGCGCCTGCTTCGCTTGGAATCCATCTGGATGAGACAAAGAATGAACTAATTATATCTGAAGTGCTAGAAACTGGAGGTGCTCTGACCGCAGGCTTACTCGTTGGAGATAAGATTTTAAAAATAGCCGATGCTGACATCTCGAGTCCTAAAGAGTTAGTAGATTCTTTTAAGGATCTTGAAGCGGGAGAGGTCGTTAATGTGACGGTAGCGCGCACTGCAGAAGGTGCCGAAGAGGAGGAAGAGTTCTCATACGATGTAGAGCTCAAGAGCATTACCGAGATCTATGGTGATAAGCCTATGGATCGGAATGATTCGATGAGCGGAAAGTTTTCAACTCGTAGGCATGACTTTCCGCGAGTGATTCAGCATTCTATTTACGCCACTCCGCGTTCGATAGGTGGACCAGTGTTATTGTTAGACGGCACATGCATAGGAATGAATATCGCTCGTGCGGATCGTGTGACGACGTTCGCTATTCCTGTAGAAGAGCTGCAAATGCTTATCAAAAAAATGATTGAGTCGGATGAATCGCCTTAGTCGTTAGATTTTCCTACTTTGCTAATGTGAGTGCTGTGCGATGATGTTCTATGCTCGCACGCATTTGGAAATTTATCGCTCTCTTTCGCATGATCTTTGGTCATGCGGATCGTGTGAATTTAGAGACGATTCAAGCGTCTGGCTTATTGGCCGTTAAGATTGCTCAGATGTATGCAGTGCGGGCGGACTTTCTTAGTCCCGCGACCTGCCAGAAGCTACAGTCGCTGTATGAAGAGACGACTCCGTTATCATGGGATGAATATTTCGAGATCTTTCAGTCTGGCGCGTGTGAAGCTGCACGCGCTGAAGTTGTTCATTTTGAAAAAGAGTGCTTAGCCGCTGCATCGCTTGGACAGGTGCACAGAGCATCTTTACGAGACGGCACAAGAGTTGTCGTTAAAGTGGTAAAGT
>CALFDI010000375.1 GCA_937952875.1 uncultured Verrucomicrobiales bacterium | reverse complement strand
TGGCACTGAACGCGAGGCATCTAATACGTGGAAAATACTGCCGCTATAGTGTGGAGCGATCTTAATCGCGGTGTGCGCTGCAGATGTCGTCGCTCCGCCGATGAGGATGGGTATATGAGCGAGCTCATTTTTCTCCATCATCTGGGCGACAGTGACCATCTCGTCTAATGATGGTGTGATGAGGCCAGAGAGCCCGACGACGTCGACCTGCTTTTCTCTCGCGGCATCGATGATCTTCTGCGGTGGAACCATGACACCAATGTCGATGACTTCGAAGCCGTTACAGGCGAGCACGACTCCGACGATATTTTTACCAATATCGTGAACATCTCCTTTGACTGTGGCCATGAGAACACGACCAGCGGAATTTTCTTTTTCGGCAATGATGCGCGCTTGCTCGTCAGAAATACTAGAATCTTCAGACTTGATGCGCGCGATCTGAGCGATGAGTCCAGCTTCTTTCTCCTCTTCCATGAAGGGGAAAAGCCAGGCGACAGCTTTCTTCATCACGCGAGCGGATTTCACCACCTGCGGGAGGAACATTTTGCCTTCACCAAAGAGGTCTCCTACGATTCCCATGCCGTCCATAAGAGGACCTTCGATGACATTGAGAGGGCGTGGATATTTGAGGCGAGCCTCTTCAGTGTCTTCGTCAATGAAGTCAGCAACGCCTTTGAGAAGAGCGTATTCGAGGCGTTTTTCGACCGAAGTCTCACGCCAGCTGAGATCGACTTCTTTCTTCTTGCCGCCAACGCCTTTGAACTCTTCAGCGAGATCGAGCAGAGCTTCTGTGGCGTCTGGATGACGGTTAAGTAAGACATCTTCGACTGCTTTGAGGAGCTCAGGTTTGATCTCGTCATAGACCTCTAACATGCCTGCATTCACGATACCCATGTCCATGCCAGCCTTGCCTGCATGGTAGAGAAAGGCTGAGTGCATAGCTTCGCGGACGATGTTATTTCCTCGGAATGAGAAGGAAATGTTAGAAACACCGCCTGAGACTTTTGCGCCAGGGAGATTTTGCTTAATCCAGCGAGTCGCTTCGATAAAGTCGACGCCGTAATTATTATGTTCTTCGATGCCTGTGGCGACAGTGAGGATGTTTGGGTCGAAGATGATATCCTCAGCAGGGAAGTTACATTCATCTACGAGAATGTCGTAGGCGCGCTTACAAATACGAATTTTTTCGTCGTATGTGGCTGCTTGGCCGTTTTCGTCAAAGGCCATGACGACCACTGCAGCACCATATTTCATGATGTGCCGCGCATGCTTTCGAAATGTGTCTTCGCCTTCTTTGAGTGAGATCGAGTTGACGACACCTTTGCCTTGCAGATGTTTTAATCCTTCTTCGATGATTTCCCACTTCGAGGAATCAATCATGATGGGAACCTTCGCGATATCTGGCTCGCCTTGTAACAGATCGAGAAATCGAGCCATCATGGCCTTACCATCGATGAGTCCGTCATCGAAACAGATGTCGATGACATTCGCTCCATTTTCAACCTGCTGGCGAGCGACCGTGAGGGCGGATTCAAGATCGCCTTCCTTGATCAGCTTACGGAACCGAGGAGAACCAGCGACGTTTGTGCGTTCCCCGATCATGAGGAAGTTTTTGTCAGGTGTATGGTTATAGGCTTCGGAACCGGAGAGGCGAAGGTATCTTTCGATTGAGGGCATGCTGGAAAGGGGGAGACGCGGAGTTTTTAAATCGAACGGATATGTTTTCTATAAGTCTGCGAGCTGGGGCACACTACGTGGCGAGTGTTTAGCGGCGGCCTGAGCAATCGCGGCGATGTGCTCGGGTGTATTGCCACAGCAGCCTCCGATCAGATTGATGTAGTTTGCCAGGCTGAATTGGTCCGCATACTCTGCCATATGTTCGGGAAGGAGATCGAACCCTGTAGGGGCTAAGGGGTTGGGCAGGCCAGCATTCGGGTAGCAGCTGACGTGTGTTGAGGCGATCTTAGAGAGGTCGCTTAAAAATGGCTCCATTAGGTCTGGTCCGAGTGAGCAGTTTAATCCGATGGCGAGAGGGTTTACGTGACGCACGGCATTCCACAGCGCTTCTGCCTTCTGTGCAGAGATCATCGTTTCTCCGCCACGGCCCACTGCGGCACTTACTATAATAGGAAGATCTGTTTCACAATCGGCTATGGCGACGAGGGCGGCTTTCGCATTGAGCGAATCAAAGATCGTCTCCACCATGAGAATGTCGACGCCTCCTTCAATGAGGGCTTTGATTTGGTGGGTGTAGTCGGCCACGACTTGATCGAAGGTGACGGTCCGGAAGGCTGCCTCTTCAGCGTCTGGACTATTGGATAATGAAACAGTGAGTGGACCTATGGCTCCTGCGACGTAGCGCTTGCGGCCAGTCTTTTCGCTACAGATATCGGCTTGCTGCTTTGCGAGTTTTGCTGATTCGATATTGAGATCCCAAGCGAGATCTAACAGGAATGAATTGTTAAGGACCTCTCGATCAAAGAATTCAGGGTCTTTCCGACCTTTGCCAGTTTCTCGAGGATCTTCGACGAAGAATTCAGATTGTGCCAATGTGGTGCCGGAGAAGGTATTCGTTTCACAAATGTCTGATCCAGCCTCGTAGAAGCGCTTGTGAATATCACTGATAATGTCTGGTCGAGTGATTGAAAGGATATCTCCATTGTTCAGGAGGTCTTTGTCATTTTTGGTAAAGCGGTCACCGCGGGCATCTTTTTCCTCCAGTCCATAGCCACGAATGGTGGTCCCCATCGCTCCATCCAGGATGAGAATGCGTTCAGAAAGGGCTGTTTCGAGTTCGTGTCGGAGGCTCATATGAGGAAAGAGTGTGCAAAACGCTGATCTACCATGTAGATCTGGGACCGTGTAGGGAAGCGTTTTGTCGTGAGACTAGATCGAGTAAGAGCGAAGTCAATTTTTTCACATCTACATATTCGGATTTGTTGATGCGTTTGTATTGTGGGTTGTGTGATGGGCTGGAGTTGCTTAGCTTTTTCGAAATTTATGGCCGGTAAGGGAAGATGGACACTCAGTGATTTGCTCGACTTCGAGTGGTTAATACGCTCAGAAGAGGAGCGATCAGCTGCTGCTGATCGGGCCATCTATCGTAAATCCGTGAAGTCAGCACTTGAGGGCGTTAAAGATCGCGTGGAGCAACGCCGGATCGGGTTACTGGAATGGTTTCGTGCACAAAAGACATCAGTCGATCGCGATTTCCCGGGTGGGAAGTTGGTAGCAGGCTTGAGTTTTGCCTCCACGGTGCTTGGCTTTTTCATGTTGGTCTCAGGAGTTGGAGTCGTTCTAGGGCTTCTTCGTCAGCCAGAGCAGGCGTATAATTTAGGACATTTTCTCTTAGCGACTCTTGGTCTGCAGTGGTTACTGCTATTCCTCGGTGTGTTGCTTTTCCTCGTGAGGAGGCGAGCGACTGATGCGCTCGGAGTCGTCGGGCGTTTCATCCTATGGATAGTGAAAAAGGCATCTCCAGAAGGTGCCAAGACCTGGGCGGCGGTCGCAAAGGATGGTGGACGCTATCGAGATGTCTGTGTCTGGACGCTCGCGCGTATTGGTCAGTGGGCGGGCGTATGTTTTAACATAGGCTTAGTCGCTGGTCTCGTCGGTGTTTTGATGTTTCAGGACGTGCGCTTTTTCTGGGAGACGACGTCTGATTCTGAGCCCGAGAAGATCGTGCAGAAGATCGTAAATACTGTCTCC
Organism: uncultured Verrucomicrobiales bacterium; assembly: GCA_937952875.1. Lineage (GTDB taxonomy): Bacteria > Verrucomicrobiota > Verrucomicrobiia > Verrucomicrobiales > Akkermansiaceae > CALFDI01. The sequence goes on along the minus strand of CALFDI010000375.1, from coordinate 3,847 downwards.
TCTCCATGGGCGATGGTGTTTCCAGATGCAGTGCCGGATGTCGATGAGATCTCCGAATCTCGTTGGCTAGCAGGGACTGAACTCGCGGCAGCGGGGGAAGCTTATCGCTGGCCAGCATTTCTTATAAGTGCGTTGATTGTCTGGGGACTATTGCCTCGGTTATTACTTTGGATCATCACCGTAAGAGGCCGGCAGAAGGCGCTGAGCCAGCTTGATTTTCAAGCGCCATCGCACCGTGAACTTTGGCGACGTATGAGTCATGTTGAACGGGTAGTGGAGACGTCTGGGCAGCAGGACGAGGCTATAATTATAGATGTAGGCGGATTAAATCTAGAAATAGCAGAAGTGAGCCCATTTCTGAGAATGAAGTTACGAGTGCACCCGCTTGGAATCTACCAAGTCGGTGTCATCGATGAGTCCAAAGAGGTCGAGGCATACGCCGCGCTTGATCAGGCAAAAAGCGGTGTCGTTCTCATGGTAGAGGGCTGGAATCTATCGCCGAAACAAATGAGAAAGCTGCATTCTGAAATCCGCCAAAGATGCGGCTTAGATATGCAGATCTGGTTTGTCGTGCGAGGGACGAGCACTGCTGAGCCTACGGCTGAAGACTTAGCGAACTGGAAAGCCTTCGTCGATGGGTTAGAAGATGCAGCCGCAGATGTGATCGAATACTCCCTCGTAGAGCTTTAAGTTTACGTGCCGCAAAATGTTTCTCTGACTTTCTCGTGTTCACGTGGAGGTGTTTCTAAGTCAGCGAATTCTGCCTGTTCTTGGAATGGTGTTTTGAAAGCTTTCACAAGACGGTGAAAATACGAGAAATCACCATTATACGCTGCTGTGATGGCTTCTTCGATTCTGTGATTTCGTGGAATAATGATGGGGTTTTTTGACTGCATCAGTGAAGCGTCTGCAGGGCCATAACTCTTCCATTCAGAGAGCCATTTTTCATGCCCTGCAAAGAAGTCGGAGTCTTCGCCCATCGCGACTCTGGTCAAATTCCTGAAGAATAGTGTGAAGTCGAGCCTGTGGTCAGCAAGTAGACTGAGGGTCTGATTGATAAACGATTCAGAGGCTGTTCTGAGCCCAAGTTTTTCTCTAAAACATAAGAGGTATTTATCTTCGAATTGTGGTGCAAATGCTTCAAGCGCTTCTTCTACTAGAGGAATGGCATCTTGAGGGGTTTCCGCGAGTAGAGGGAGAAGACATTCAGCTAAACGTGTCAGATTCCAATGTGCTATACGTGCTTGGTTTTCCCACGAGTAACGAGAGTTTCGATCGATTGAACTAAAGACTTTTTTGGGATCGAACTCATCCATGAAGGCACATGGACCAAAGTCGATTGTCTCACCAGAAATACTGCAATTATCGGTATTCATCACCCCATGGATGAATCCGAGAGACATCCATTGAGCGATCAGTGTGGCTTGCCGGGATACGACAGCTTTGAAAAAATCGATGATTGATTCGGCGTCGGGGTAATGGCGTTTTATCGCATATTGAGTCAGCTCTTGCAGAGCTTCCTGATCTTCTCGAACTAGGAAATACTGAAACGTTCCGACACGAATGTGGCTGGCTGCGACCCTGGTAAAGATGCCTCCAGGGACAGGACCCTCTTGTCGATGCACAGCTTCACCAGTCGCTACTGCTGCTAAGGCTCGTGTAGTAGGCACGCCAAGGGCATACATCGCTTCACTGACCAAATACTCTCGCAGCACAGGACCGAGCGCTGATTTTCCATCACCTCCACGTGAATAAGGCGTGCGGCCAGCGCCTTTCAACTGAAGATCTTTTCCATCAATCTCGCCTAAGAGAATGGCGCGACCGTCTCCCAGCTGTGGGACAAAGTTGCCAAACTGGTGGCCAGCATAGGCTTGAGAAATAGGATGTGCGCTCTCAGGTAGCTCATTTCCACTCAGCATGCCGAGACCTTGTTCGGAACGTATCCAGTCAAGATCAATGCCTAACTCATCGCAGAGTTCTTCATTGAGCTGAAGTAATTCAGGAGCTGGAACTTGAGAGGGAGCCTGAGCACTGTAAAATCGATCTGGTAGCTCGGTATAGGTATGAGAGAAGGAAATGCTCACGCCATCTACTTAACCTGATCTGATCTAGACGCAATGACGTCTTCGAAAAAGGAAAAGCGAAGCAATCGAAAAAAGAAGCAGAGTGCTTGGTTCTGGGATGATTGGATTAGTCTCGAACTGTTCATCTGGTTCCTGAGCTGTGACAAATATACCTGATATATCCGCCCCTGTGTTCCCGAGTGATGTCACTCGGAGGCCGACGACAGCCGCAGTCCCGACGTTGAGGTCGGTCAGGTCAAGTCCAGCAACGCCTAATTCTTGGCCACTTCCTATTTCACTCGTGTCTGTATAAATGCCCGTCGCTCCAAAGTCCGATACTCCCAGAGTGAACGCTGTTCCCGCAAGAATAGGAGAATCCAGAGTTCCTCCAATAATCGCCTCTACAATGATGCCCGAATTCCTTCCGCGTTCGAAAAAGATAAACTCTGGAGAGTTATCAGCGACAGGGGAGTTATCGGTAACAGAGACTTCAAAGAAGTAGTCCAACGTGTAAGGATCTCCTTCACCATCGATTCCTTCGTTAATTGAGAAGGTGTTAATGGCAGCTGAAATGGAGGCGTTTTGAATGGCTGGGTCGGTCGATTCAGAGAGAGAAGGGGGGACTGTAGCACCTTCAGCAATCAGTCCAGCTTTCACGAATGGGTTTGCATTGCCGTCTGAGCCATTATCTAGATCGCCAAACTCGGCATTTACAAACTGAGCCCCAGAACGAACACGAACAGCTGAACCTAGCTGAATATTCCCATCTGCACGTGTGAATGTATTAACCCCTGCAGATGTCATCGTATCGAAAGAGTCTATGAAAACATCATCTAGAAAGGGATTACTTGAAGATGAGCCAGCAGTTGCACTATCTTGCGTCCCAGGAAGACTGCTAACTTGAACATTGGTAATGGATATGGCTGCAGCCATTGATAATCCTTGGGATATCAATGATGCGATAAGACATATTTTACTAGTTTTTTGGCGCAAGATGTTATATATTTGGCATAAAAATAGAAATATGTCTATTTTTGTAGGTAAAAAAGTTATTACATGACTTGTATGACTGTTCGACTATGGGGAGTTCCTCCCTTCGAAACGTATCAGAATGAAGGGAGGAGTTTATTCTCCGATATCAGCACCCGAGAGGTATTCTAAAATGCCCTGAAGACGATCGGCTTTTTTCTGAGTGGATGCACACCTTTGCCCTTGCTTAGGTCGCTTACCGAGGTGAAACAGGAGTCCTATATGAAAATTTGGATGGATGGAACACTCGTGGATAAAGCTGACGCTAAAGTCTCTGTCTTTGACCACGGTTTACTTTACGGAGACGGTATCTTTGAAGGAATTCGCTTTTACAATGGACGTATTTTCCGGCTCGAAGAACATATAAAGCGCCTCTATGAATCAGCAAAGGCGATCCTATTAACGATCAGGCAGACGCCAGAGGAAATGGTCGCGGCTCTCATAGAAACCATCCAAGAGAATGATCTCCAAGACGGCTATATTCGCCTCATTGTCACTCGTGGAGAAGGTGGTCTTGGCCTGAATCCCTTCCTCTGTGAGAAGTCTTCCACAATCATCATTGCTGATGCCATAAAGCTCTACCCGCAGGAACATTACGATAATGGGCTAAAGCTCGTTACATGCTCTACCCGCCGTCCAACGCATGCGTCACTCAGCCCGCAAGTGAAAAGCCTGAACTATCTCAATAATGTGATGGCAAAGGTCGAGGCTATCCAAGGAGGTGCTTTAGAAGGCCTTGTGCTCAATGAGACTGG
>CALFDI010000374.1 GCA_937952875.1 uncultured Verrucomicrobiales bacterium | reverse complement strand
CAGCGCTTGAGATGCTGGGCGACGGGGTAGAAGTTCTCATTATCTGCGCGTTCATCCGTGTAGTGAATGCCGATGTAATGCTTCAGCCCTTCGGGCTTGAGGCGCACGATTGTTCGCCCCGAGGCCCCTTTTTTTAATGGTTCGAGCGGGACTCGGTGAGTCGGCGGGAGTTCGAGGTGTGCCCGCATTGCAGTCAGTAGAAGATCAGTAGCCATGTTGTTGAAGGAAAGAATGAAAGGGTTAAAGGTCAGCGTTCTCGTGAGAGCCTGTCACAGGAGTTGAAGAGTAAACGATGCATCTTCTCAAGTGTGCAGCTGATAAAATGTGTGTGTTCGCCCATAAAACACTGTCTTTTACCACTGCACCAGCCTCGATCACGCATCCGGGGCCCACGGTGGATCGCTCTACAGTAGCATCTGGAGAGATGGTTGCGTCTGGATGGATGCGCTGGCCGATGCCTTCCATCTGGTGCACATCGAGGTAGGACTCCCGCTCTCCGAGATCTAGCCAGTAGCCATCGTCTAAGACAAGTCCACCGAGCTTGCCAGCCTCAGCGAGTTCGAGAAAAGCGGGCACGACAGAGATCTTTTCACCTGCGGGTATGAGATCCAGCATTTCAGGCTGAACGATGTAGATGCCAGTAAACTGATGAGTCCCAGGGTGGATGCCTCTCGCATGGCGAAGATCGATGACTTTCTCGTCTTGCAGTGCGATATTTGTATTCGCCCCAGATGATCGCAGAGCCAGAGTGGCGACATTGCCAGATGCCTTATGATGACTGATGAGAGCATCGAGGTCGATGTTCGTTAAGATATCGCCATTATAAATGAGGAGAGGCTCGCCTTTGAGGAAGTTCTCAATATTTTTCAGCCCTCCGCCGGTCTCTAAAATATCCTTTTCAAAAAAGAACGACAGTGGTGCCTCAGCATACGTCTGGTCTGGAAAGGCTGCCTGCCACTCATCCGGAAGGTGGTGGGTGTTAATCGCGAAGTCGCTGAGACCAGAACGAAGACAGTGGTCTAAACTGAACTGTGCGAGAGGCCTGTTGAAGACGGGAATGAGCGGCTTCGGCAGATGGTGAGTGAGTGGCTGTAGACGTGTGCCTAAGCCGGCGCCGAGAATGAACGCTTGAGTCATATGAAGAGGGGAAGAGTGAAGGCTCTGCTGCTGATCGAACTGGTTATTCAGTTCAGGAATGAAGGTGTCTTAGAGCGATTACTGACGATTACAATTATTTGATTGCTTGGACAGTAAGAGAAATGTTTCGGTTTTCTGAATGAATTCGGATGCATCGGATCTAGAGCAGCTCGACTTCTGGACGGCCTCGAATGAGGCCAGTGTTTGCGAATTCTCAAAAAACCCATCTACCCCTGAAATGCAATCTAGCTCTATCAACCATATGCATATGCTCGAGGAGCGTGTGCGTGCCCATATCAATAAAGGTGAATTAAGCGATGCGATCAGTCTCTGCGAAGAGGCGATGGGGAAGGCCCGGGCAAGACTGGAAGCTGAGGACTCTGAAGTGCATCGAATCGAGCTAGTCTATGCCCTCGAAGTCTCAGCAGACCTCTGCCGAGAAGAGGGAAATCACAGCGATGGCTTAAATCTTTATATAGAGGCACTAGACCTCATTAAGCCGGTCGCGGATCAGGCTGAATGCCAAGCCAGACTCTACACGAGTGTCGCTGTCCTTCAGGACTACCTCGAGATGCCTGTCGAGGCGATACGGCATTACCAGTTAGCGATCGCCCAATTCGAATCTCTGAATCCTCCAGCAGATCTCGACATCATCGACCTCAGTAATAATGCAGCCTTTCTCCTCAAGCTAGAGGGTCATCTAGATGAAGCTGAAGCACTCTATCTGAAGGCATTAAATATTAGCCATCAGAGCTTAGGGCAGCATCATGAGCAGACTGCGACTTTATCGAATAACTTAGGCGCACTCTATCTTCAGACAGGCCACCACCAGCGTGCGCGAGAAATGCATCTCGTAGCTCTCGAAGGTCGCCGGATGAGCTTGGGCGAGACACATCCAGAGACAGCTCAGTCACACGCGAATCTAGCGATAGCATTCTCAGATGGGGGTGATAGGACCTCTGCAAATCAGCACTATCAAAAGGCGATCGGCATTTATGAATTAAGTGCCGCAGACTTGGCAGAAGACCTCGCCGTTGTGAGAGAGAACTACGAGATCTTCAACAGCTCGGATGATTAATACCAATCAGAAAACGTAACTGGCAAAACCGGACGGTGATACAATGAGGAGGAAGTGACTCAGCAAGGCCTGAGTTGAAGAGCCTTTCGCAGCGTCTTTCCCATGAGCCTTCGTTTTCCGCCGGTCGTAGTGCTCGCACGACTCCCTTGCGGACGCCTTGTCTCCCGGAAAAACCGCTCGCGAATTTTACCAGTTTCCTTTTCTTCTTGGTATAATACCTCTCATCGTAGACACGAAAAAAAACACGCACTCCTAAGAAAGGAGTCGTGCTTTTTAAAAAAGAAATCTCTCTAGGAGAGAAATGAACCTACGCCTTGCGGAGGTAGTTCTGTGTGTGAACTGTTGTGTTCAGCTTCAGGCGAGTCTTGATCTTAGGGATCACATCAGCCTCAGCATTGAATGTGACATTGATGTAGTGTCCGCCGTCGAGATGGCGTGACTCATTTGCAAATGTCTTACGGCCGAGCTGCTCGATTTCCTCGAGAGCTGCGCCTTCAGATTCCATTTCCTTTGCTACCAGGCTGACGAGTTCATCGACGTTGCCTTCTTTGCCTTTAGTGTTCAGAACGATCAGTCCTTCGTATTTCCTGCTCATCAGTTTGTGGTGATTCTTCGTGTTTCTTGCGACTGTTATAGACATTCGCAGCGGCCATATGGCCCTCGGAGAGCGCAAGCTGAACAGCTTGAACGCTGGTTGCAAGCGTGTTTTGCACTAGATTTGCATCATCTGGGTGAAATGTTCCTAAAACATGGCCTACCTGACCACCTGGTTCAGCACCCCCGACACCGATTTTTAGCCGTGGAATCTCCTGCGTATTTAGATGAGAAATAAGGGACTTCACTCCATTATGCCCGCCTGCAGATCCACGCTGGCGGAAGCGTAGTAGCCCCAGATCCAGAGACGTATCATCATAGACGATCAAGACCTCTTTCGCGGGCAGTTTATAAAAACGGCACCAAGATCCCACCGAACGTCCGCTCTCGTTCATGAATGTTTGAGGCTTCATCAGCACGCAGCCGCCTGGGCCTTTCGTCGTGTATGCCTGATGCTTTAGATCATTTTTAAAGTCCACATTCCACTCCCGAGCTAACAGATCGAGCACATCGAAGCCGATGTTATGTCGCGTCCGCTCGTATTTCTTCCCGGGATTTCCTAGTCCTACCACGAGGCGAGGCAGAATGATCTGCGGCTCCGCCTTTTCTCTCTCCTCCGTCTCCTCAGTGCTCACGCCGGCGAAGGTGCCAGTGCTGCGCGTATTTTTCTATTCTCTTTTTTCTAAATGTATGACTAAGAAGGCAGTCCACTCCCGCGACGGTCGCGGTCAGGTGCTCCTCGGAGGATCTGGTCGAGGAAAGTCCGGACACCACAGAGCAATGTGCCTTTTGAAAAAGAGGGATGCGCGTCTCCAAGGGCGCGTAGACGGAAAGTGCCGCAGAGAATAAACCGCCGATGGCTCGCAAGAGCACAGGTAAGGCTGAGAGAGGTGAGGTAAGAGCTCACCGCCTTGAGGGTAACCGATGGGGCAGGGCAAACCCCACGTGGTGCAAGACAAAACAGGAGAAGGGCTGCTCGTCCGATCAGGATCTCCGGGTAATAGTCGCAGCTCAGCAATGAGCCAGTTAGCTTCGGTTGGCTGAGAGAAATGACCGTCCGCTACTGGGAATCGGCCCAGTAGATTAGACAGAATCCGGCTTACGCGGGAGTGGCCTTTTTTTTTGGGGAAAT
>CALFDI010000373.1 GCA_937952875.1 uncultured Verrucomicrobiales bacterium | reverse complement strand
AGAATATATATCGTTTCATTTCTGAGTGAGTAGGGGTTATGGAGTTTAACAAATGTTCGTTACTTTACGAGTAATAGAAGACGTTATCTATTCCCCGAAAAATACGATCATCACCTACACATCCGAAATATTTCTCTGTTGGTTTCAAACTTTTTTCCACTCTTTTAGACATAAGCGCATTATTTCTTCCCAGATCCTCGTCTCCACCTACACTCCTTGAGTATGGCCAACGTCAATAAAGTCATTCTCATCGGTAATCTTACGCGTGATCCAGAAGTGCGTTATACGCCAAAGGGCACAGCCGTTTCAGATATAGCTCTCGCAGTGAACCGTATCACAGGCGGTAGTGATGGAGCAGAAAGACGTGAAGAGACCACGTATGTCGATGTCACCCTCTGGGGACGGCAAGCAGAACTCGCACAGCAGTATCTCCAAAAGGGCCGCCCAGTCTACATCGAGGGCCGCCTCCAGATGGATACCTGGGAAGATAAGACCACTGGCCAAAAACGCAGCCGACTCAAGATTGTCGGAGAAAATATGCAGTTCCTCGGTGGAGGTGGCGGTGGTCAGTCAGCACAACGACCACCTCAACAGTCTGGCCCACCACAAACAGGCCAAGCCACACAAGCGCCACCGCAGCAATCTGCTCCTCCTCAGAGCCCCGCAGCCTCGACTGATATGCCAGACTTCGAGAATGAAGGAGAAGACATCCCCTTTTAATCGGCAAAATTTCTCTCCTAATGGCAGTTAAAGAGTATATGAAGGCTCTTTATACTCTACCTCACTGGAAAAAAATCGCCCTTACATCTCTCTGTGGGCTTATTAGCTTAAGCAGCCTGCACGCTAAACCTCTCCAAGCTAAAAAGGCACCGACATCAGACGATTACTACAAAGCTGGTATCACAGCTATAGCTCAAGGTAATGAATCGAAGGCACGGCAATACTTTCAAGCCAGCCTGAAGCTAGACCCGAATAATGGAAATGCGAAATATCAGCTGAAAAATTTACACCTCCATCGTGGTAAGATGAGTCAAAAAGCTAGGCAGAATAAGCTAAGCTCCGTCATCATTCCTGAAGTCAAACTAACAGATGCTACACTCGATGAGGCGCTCTCAGCTCTGACTGCCTTAGTAGATGATGTGAGTGGAAAGAAGGTCATTACGAACTTCGTGGTCCAAGACCCGCAGAATACGTTAAAGACGAAACGAATCACTCTCAACGTCTCAAATCTACCAGCATCAGCCATCTTAGACTTCATCTTAAGGTCCTCAGCAGCCAAGGCTCAATATGATCAATACGCGATCATCATCACGCCCATAGGAACTGGGCAGTAAAAGAGAGATTTCGTAGATCTCTTCCTATTACGAACGCGCCCCAGTTTTGGAGCGCGTTTTTTCTTTCGCCTTGGCATAGCGTGAGCGAATGTGAAGACCAATGACTGAACTGTATTTGATCCGCCACGGAGAAACTGAGTGGAATCGTTCTGGCCACCATCAGGGCCAGATGGATAGCGCTCTTACTCAGACGGGTATAGAACAAGCAAAGGCCATGGGAAAACGCCTCAAAAACGAAGGCCACACCTTCGCCGCCATTTACACATCAGATCTCTATCGTGCGCGCCACACAGCAGAACTGATCGCAGCAACACTCGGGCAGCAAGAGATCATCCAAGATGCCCTTCCTTTACGCGAGCGTGCACTCGGCGTGTTAGAAGGGCTCACGTATCCAGAGATAGAAGAACAACTCCCTGAAGACTACGAACTCCACACGGTAGGAGATCCACACTATCGGCCTGAAGGCGGAGAAAGCTGGGCCGATACCTTTTCTCGGGCCTGTCCCTTTCTTCGAGAGATCTGCCGAAAGCATGATGGCGAAAAGATCATGGCCGTGAGCCATGGAGGCGTTCTCGGTATGGCTCTACGCGATGCCTTAGGCCTGACTCTACTACCGCCTCGCCGCTTTTCTCTCCCGAATGTCGGCCTGAACGTCTTTAGCTATTCCGATCATAACTGGACACTTAACACATGGGGAGACACCTCCCACATGACTGGCGTCACCGTATTAGACGAGGTCATGAAATAATCGGCTATGTGGGACTGGATCGTAAATAGCTGGGATAGCATCTGGAACTGGGGCGCTAGTCTTCTAGACTGGATGTCACTAGACGCAGTCGGCGCGACGCTCGCTTGGATCGTCACAGGCTGTCTCCTCCTCGTAGGATTAGTTGGCTGTCTCATCCCTGTGCTGCCAGGTCATCTCATCGTGCTCCTAGCTGCCGGAGTGCACCACCTCATGCTACGGGGGGACTCAGGCGTTGAGTGGTGGACCTATGCTGTGCTCGGCACCTTACTGGTCATTGCACAAGTGCTGGAGTTCATGAGCGGAGCTGCTGGGAATAAATGGTTTGGCGGCACGCGCTGGGGATCAGTCGGTGCACTCTGCGGCGGCATTGTCGGAATGTTTTTCTTTCCACTCGGTCTCATCCTCGGCCCTCTGATTGGGTCATTTGGCTTCGAGTTCCTCTTCGCTGAAAGAACTGTGAGAGACTCTACTAAAAGCGGCGTAGGTGCTGTCTTTGGCGCCGTCACCGGCATGGTCATCAAGGCGATCATCGGTGCCGTGATGATCCTTTGGTTTATCATCGATGTTATCTGGATATAGTTGATCTCTAGAGCTCAGCCGCAGCTTCATGAAAGACGCGGCGTAGATCCGAATCATCTCCATTCTTCACCCCAGTGCGCTGGACCATGAGAATGTGAATACGTTTTTTTACAGGATCTACCCACATCTGAGTGCCATAGGCTCCACCGTGTCCATAAGTGCCAGGAGATAACGTTGCGGTAGTGCCTTGGGGCTCTCGCGTGATGATCGTGCCAATACCCCAACCATTTCCAGGGGTAAACCCTACAACTAAATCTCCAGTGGTGACAGAAGTCATCTCTTTGACAGCAGCTTTTGACAGGATCTGCTTTCCCCGATACTCACCTTCATTCAGCAGCATCTGACAAAAGGCCACACAATCCTTAGCTGTCGAAAAAAGTCCTCCATTCGCCATTGGGTAGCGATCTCTATTCCAAGGCTTCTTTCCTTTTAGCCCTAGGAAAGTGATCTGAACGTCTTTGTCACTTTCACTTCTAGAGTCATATGTCTTAGCAAGTGTCTGACAGCGCTCTTTACTCGGGTAGAAGCTCGTCTCACTCATACCCAAAGGCACGAATAGGCGCTGCTGCATGAACTCTGGGAGAGTCTGGCCACTTACGATTTCTATGATTCGACCCACCGTATTTATACCACTTTGACAGTATTTCCAAGTCTCTCCCGGCGCACTAATTGGTGCTGTCTTCGTAATGTGGGTCATGTATTCCTCAAGAGTCTTCGACGTCTGACGCCATTCTCCCGGCACATTTGCCATGCCACTTGTGTGATTAAGACACTGAAGAATCGTGATACTCTCATCTTTAAACTGAGGGAGATACTTCGAAACAGGATCGTTGAGCTGCAGCTTTCCTTCATCTTGTAATATCATAATACAAGCAGCCGTCATGGGCTTTGTCATAGAGGCGATCCAGAATAAATCCGACGTCTCCATTTTCCGGCCCGCCTTTACATCTGCTAACCCCAAAGCGGAGAGATGTAAGATTCGTTTTTCATCTGCTACGAGAGTCACCACACCGCGCGCTTTTTTCGAATCTATAAACGGCTGCATAGCCTCATCTATAGGAGAAGCCTGAACCGTTAGACATGCTATCAAGTGAAAAATAATGAGAAAACGCATTGCACAACAATACCCTCAGAGAGTAAAGATGCACAACTGCATTTTCATATGCTTAAATGTGTATAAACCCCATGAAAAAGATTCTATCACTTTTCGTTCCCTCGCTGCTTCTTCCGCTCACTGCCATGGCAGCTCAGACACCTATCTCTGAGGTCCCTGCATGAGTGATGTGACCAGGTGAAGCGGGCACCGTGAGTGGCCGACCAGTCGTAAAAACGAAAAAAATCGTTGTTAAGAAAAAGAAGCTCGTCAAACGCGCTAACACAGGTGCAAAAGAAGTCATCGAAGACATCACTGAAGAAGAAGTGGAAGTCGCTAAAACACTCTTCGGTCTCCCAGTCGACCCATCGGGCTGGTCATTTCATTCTCGCTGGATTCCTACGCTACCATCACGTGCGCAAGAAAGCATCCATGTGAGCTACCAAGCTACTCCACGCTTACGCGTCGGGATTGATTGGCGACCTAAGACGGGCGACGTGACTCCACTGATCAATTACCTCGTGAAGTCGGAGGGAGAAGAATGGTATCAGCCCGCGATCATTGCGGGGTTCACAAACGATAATTTTGGAGGTATGGACAGCGACACGATCTTCGCGACGGCCTCGAAGGCAGTCTTTAATAAGGGGAAATTTACCATCTCAGCCTATGGAGGCGCCGCGCATATCTTTGAACTGAGCGACACTCGAGCCGTCGCCGGCGGTATCTTTCGCTACGATCGCACTTCTCTTGCGATCCAGTATAGTGGCGTCGATACCCACGCCACCATCTCACAAAACATCGGTCAA
>CALFDI010000372.1 GCA_937952875.1 uncultured Verrucomicrobiales bacterium | reverse complement strand
CGCGGTTGGGAACTCCTTGGCGCCCCCGTCTTTAGTCAGGCCTTCTTTTTATCAAAGCCAATCAGACATTTTCCTCACTCATCTCTTCTGCGAATGTTTCATTTTTTGCAAGAAGACTGGGGCTTACCTTCTAGCAGTTGGATCGGTCACGACTTGGGATTTGATCTCGAACAGATTCGAGCGGCAAAGTCCCCTATCGGACTCCTTGGAACAGCACTTAATTTCATTCAACTCTTCGAGCAGCTCGGAGAAGACTCCATTGATCTACCCGATGGCTCATGGGCCATGGAGACAGGTGGCTACAAAGCGAGCGGATTCGATCTCACGAAAGAAGATCTTTACGCCTCCTTCAATGCCAAACTAGGACTCGCAGAAGACCAGATCTGGAACGAATACAGCATGACTGAGTTGAGCAGCCAATTCTACACGCGAGGAATCGGAAATCCACATATAGGGCCGCCGTGGCTGCGCTTTCGCATTATCCATCCAGAAACGCTAGAAGAGGTCGGCGAGGATGAAATGGGTTATCTCGTTTTGTATGATTTGGCGAATATAGACAGTGTTTGCGCCATCCAGACACAGGATTTCGCCATCAAAAAAGGCGATGGCTTTCTCCTAGTAGGCAGAGACCCCGGCGCCCTCCCGAGAGGATGCTCGCGGATGCTCGATTAAGATTTTCTTTGATGATTAGCGACGATTAAAGCGCGCCATCTCACGCGCAGCCTCGCGCAGCTCTGTCTTCGCCTTGAGATCATGGCGTTTATCCGCGAAGTCTTTGCCCTTTCCGATTCCGATCTCGACTTTGACACGGCGACCGACCCAATAGACGCGAAGTCCAGGAATGGTGCAGCCTTTTTGGCCACTTTCGTAATCGAGCTTGAGGATTTCCTTTTTATTCAAAAGGAGTCGACGAGGACGTTTCGAGGCGTGATTAAACCATTCGCCCGCTGTCTGCCATGGCTGAATATCACAGCCATAGAGAAAGACTTGGCCATTCTCCACACGGGCAAACGAGTCAGCGATATTAATCATCCCTTGGCGAATGGACTTCACCTCAGTGCCCTTCAGCTCAATGCCAGCTTCGAATTTCGTTGAAATCGTATAGTCGCGAAGAGCCTTTCGATTTTTCGAAATCTCTCCGCTATTTGAGCCTTTATCAGACTTTTTTTTCTTCTTCTGCGCCATGTGTGAGTATGAAGAAAGGTGACGTAAATGAGGCAAAAAGAAAGCCCCCATCTGAAGGTGGGAGCCTTTTTCAATCAATCGGTCGAGCCGATTAACAACAAAAGATTAGGACTCTTTGAGCTTAATTTTGCCTTCGATAAGCTCCATGAGGGCGATATCTGCAACACCCATTGTAGGAAGAGCATCGACGAGAGGACGACGCCCGCTATTGAGTTGCGCTACGCGCTTAGAGACGAGATTAACCAGAACCTGTGGGTCAGGAATGATGACTGCAGCTTGTTCGACGAGATCGCTTTTCATGGGTCCAGATCGGCGTGGTTCAGGTTTCGGCTCGAAGGATATGATATTATCTTCTGCTGAAGCCATAAATACGCGTATGAGAAAAAAATGTTAGAGTAGGCTTCCCGAATCAGATGACGCGGGACGGCGCAAAATGCACAGAATCTAGATTTTAGCAATCACAAATCAATAAAGGCGCCGTCTTTTACACCTATGAGAGAAATGCGCGTTAGAAGAACTCCTTCGTTTTTCCAAATTATCAGTAGAAGTTTATCCCAAACTTCCGCCCCACCCAGACGAGCAGCCAAAATAAGATGCCTGTGAGAACACAGTTCAAGAATAGAGAAAGGCTAAATCCCCAGCCCTGCCGCAGCATCCACGGCAAAACCAAGAACATCGGCATCGTGGGTAGGACAAACCAAAACGTGCTCTCCGCATGATTCGCGATTCGCGCGTTCTCCTGCCCCTCGCTTTTCATCCACATCATAGCGAGCAATGATGTGAGTGGCAGAGCAATGAGTAGCGCAGAGAGCTTATCGCTCACGACTTGTAGCTTAGTCACCAGCACAATAATCACTGCACTGAGGACGAGTTTTACCACATCCATCGTGGTAAATTTCATTACCTGACTCCAATCAATCTTTTCCATATGACTTGTTCAGCCGTAGATTACACAGTAGCCATAGCACATGCAACTTCCTCTTATCAGCTGTCTTTTCCTTCTCGCTGCATGCAGCCCGCAGGCTGAGATACCTAGACCTGTAGCTGCACCAGCGAGCGTGGCTTTAACACAGACTCAAAAGGCTAAGATCGGGCAAAAAATCTGGATGAATGAGTCGGGCGGCACTGTAGACGGCCTCACGCAGTGGAATGATGCTGAAGCATTCCCCTCACTCGGCATAGGCCACTTCATCTGGTATCCAGCTGGATACAACGGTCCGTTCACAGAGAGCTTCCCGCAGTTCATCAGTTATGCGATTTCACGTGGCGCGAACCCTCCAGCAGTGGCTCGCCAGCGGCACTCACCCTGGCGCAGTAAAGCTCAGTTCACAGCCGCCTTTCGCGGAGCAGAGATGAATGGACTCCGCACTTGGCTTGCAGGAAATGTCTCGCTGCAGACGGATTTCATCATTGCTAAATCCCAGCGCGCTTTAGGTAAAATCCTAGCTGCGACACCTGCGGGTCAACGCGCACAGGTCAAAAGAAACTACCAAAAAGTCTCCACCACATCGAATGGCACGTATGCCTTAATCGACTACGTCAACTTCAAGGGCGAAGGCACGAATCCGCGTGAACGCTATAAAGGCCAAGGCTGGGGCCTCGCCTGGGTGCTACGAGAAATGCGCGACGTGCCCGCAGGGCAAGCAGCTGCAGGAGAATTCGCCGAAGCGGCTAAACGCTGCCTTGGCAGACGCATCGCGAATGCATCTAAGAATGAATCACGCTGGAGAGCTGGATGGTTCAACCGCTGCGATACCTATAAACGCCCGCTGTAGCGCACGCGCATCACAGAAGACCAAACTTCCCGAACTCGAGAGCGAACCAGCACATGATGAAGTTCGCGACACCGTGCATCACTACGCAGGCCATGAGACTCTTGGTCCAGATCGCACACAGATAAGTCAAAGCACCGTAGATAAACGCCATGGCGTAATCGATCGGTGCGTGAGCGAACATGAAGGCAAAGGTGACGACGAAAAACGAAATCCACGCAGGCTTTCCAAAAGGAACTTTCCAGTAGTTGCCATCCGGCTTAAGCAAAAAACGCATCAAAAAGCTGCGCCACGCGACTTCTTCAATCAAAGCGACAACGACGACAGCTCGAAAAAAGCGCATAATGATCCAGGCCCAGATCCAAAAAGTATCGCCTAACTTATTCGGATCAAAGCCATCGAGACGATCGTTAATGCCTAACCATCTCATCCAGCCTTCAGGATTCTCTGTTAGGCCGAGACGATCATAGATCATCGTTGGCATCAGCCAAAAGCCGATCCCAATCGCGCCCATTACAGCCCCTATTACGACAGCTTTAGTAGACCACTTCAGCTCATAATGTTTCCAAAAGAAAAGAAGCATTCCAGCTGTGGTAAATGTCTGCACAGTGAGAATCCATGTGTCTGGCCAGCGCTTCCACCACGGGGCACTGGGATGTGCATAACCAATCGCCTCCGCTAAAATCCCGAGCAGGAAAGAGACGATGAGAAACCACATCAAAGGCGCAACGTGCGCGATGGTGCGATCATTTTGCCAAGCTTTGAGCTGTGCGTTCATAGGCGTTTTATAAAGGCTTCGATCCTCTGCATGGCCACCTGAAGCTCTTCAAATGATGTGGCATAACAACAACGAAGAAAGCCTTCGCCACACTCTCCGAAGGCCGTGCCTGGAACAGCTGCGACATCTTCTTGCTCGAGCAGTTTCATAGCGAATTCCATACTCGTCATGCCGAACTGAGAAATGTCTGGAAAGACGTAAAAGGCACCACCCGGTGAGTGACATGGGATGCCCATCTCATTGAGACGATTCACGACGAAGTCGCGCCGCCTTTTATACTCAGCCTTCATGCTCAGCATGGCTTCTTCTCCATTCTCAAGAGCCTCGATCGCAGCAATCTGGCTCGTGATCGGCGCACACAACATCGCATACTGATGAATCTTCATCATCGCCTCAATCAAAGGAGCAGGTGCACAAGCGTAGCCGAGTCGGAATCCAGTCATGGAAAAGGCTTTAGAAAAGCCATGCAACAAAATCGTCCGCTCACGCATTCCTGGCAGTGTAGCGATGCTAACATGCTCACCCTCAGCGTAACGGAGTTCGCTATAAATCTCGTCCGAAATCACGATCAGATCATGCTTTATCGCTAATTCAGCGATACCTTTTAGGTCTTCTTCCGTCGCTATCCCTCCAGTCGGATTGGTCGGAAAGTTCAGCATGATGACCCGCGTCTTATCCGTAATAGCTGCCGCCACATCAGCGGGGTCGAGCGAAAAGAGCCGTTCCGCCTTTACCGGAACAGGCACCGGCTTTCCATACGCCATGATAACGGATGGACTATAGGAAACGTAGCACGGCTCATGATAGGTCACCTCATCGCCCGGGTTAAGAAGAGCGCGCAGAGCCAGATCTAATGCCTCTGACACACCGACAGTCACTAATACTTCCGTAGCTGCCTGATAGTTCACGTGGAAAAATTTCTCCACATAAGTCGAAATCGACTTCCGTAGCTCAAGCATACCGAGGTTAGACGTATAGCTCGTCATCCCCTGCTCTAGAGATTTAATCGCCGCCTCACGTATATTCCATGGAGTCGGGAAGTCTGGTTCGCCGACGCCGAGCGAGATGACATCATCGCGCCCTTGGACCAGTTCGAAAAAATCGCGAATCCCTGATCGCGGGACCGTCTTTAGCTGATCAGCTAACTTAGAATCGTAATTCATCATTTAGATGTCAGTTAGGGGCTCACGGATAGTCGACCTGAGTCACTATCTCCGACGTAGGTGAAGCCGCTTTCTTTATACGTCTTCAGGCGGAAGTGAGTCGCTGTCGAGAGCACGCCCTCCATGCTACTCAACTTAGCGGAGACGAATCCAGCGACCTCTCGCAGGTTCTTCCCCGTGACAACTACCATGAGATCATAGCCACCGCTCATGAGGTAGCAGGTGCTCACCTGATCGAACTTTGCAATTCTCCGCGCCATTTTATCAAAGCCCCCACCCTTTTCTGGAGTCACCTTGACCTCGATTAATGCAGAGACGTTCTCATCGAGAACTTCTTCCTGATTAACCACAGCTTGGTAACCCATAATCACTCCATCTGCCTCGAGTGCAGCGAGTCTTGCGGCGGCGGCCTCTTCAGAGATTCCGAGGCGTGCTGCGATATCGGCGTGCGAGAGCCGAGCTTCATTGCGTATGAGATCGAGTAATGCGTCTTGAGACATGACGCCGCTAGGCTTAAAGCCAGACCTGCGGATGAGCAAGACTGATTGCACACCACATACCTTATCAAGTCGTCGAGAGACTAAGAGATGCTAAGTGTGCGATTGCCTTTTCTAATAGCTCTTCATCCATACTGTGGACATCCTGCCCAGTTCCGATGGATTTAAGAAGCAGAACGGTAAGCTCGCCACCGAGATGCTCGCGAAACTCTTCTAAGCCGTTGTAAACTCTGCGACGGTCATTTTCATCGAAAAGCTCGAGCGACTCATGCCAGAGAGGAAGGTCTAAGCCCTGAATCACGGCTAAAATTCGCTCGCAGGATGCTGAGTCTAAACGTCCTTCTAGCATGGCATAGACGGAGTCGATCGCGACACCCACGGCGACAGCTTCTGCGTGGGACAGTTCGAAATCAGTGAGCTGCTCCAGCTTGTGCGCAGACCAGTGGCCGTAATCAAGCGGACGACTATTGCCATTTTCAAATGGATCACCACCAAGAGCGATGTGTTGAGCATGAAGGAGAGCTGAACGCTCGACAGCCTCCTCCACTGCAGCCATTTCAAAGGCGCGCAGAGCCTGCACGTTTTCCTCAATCCAAGAAAAGAACTCACCATCTTTCACAAGCGCGACTTTCACCGCCTCGATGAGGCCTGCCCGCCGCATGAGCTCATCTTGAGTCTCGAGAAAAGCGAAATCATTGATCACCGCATACGGCACAGCGAAGGCTCCGATGAAGTTTTTCTTCCCGTAGGCATTGATGCCATTTTTCACACCGACGCCGGAATCGTCTTGGGCAAGTGTCGTCGTCGGAAAGCGGACAAAACGCACACCGCGATGAGCAGTCGCTGCAGCAAAGCCGATGACATCGAGAAAAGCACCGCCACCAATGCAGAACATGTAGGAATGACGGTCGATTTTGTATTTCTCCACTGCATCTAAGGCTGACTGAAGAACTGCATTATCGCGCTTAGCCGCCTCAGCCCCTGGCAAGATGAGAATCTCTGCGAGCTGATATCCCTCTGCGCTGTTCACGCACTCTCTGACTGAGGCCAGCAGACCTGGAGTCGCCTCAGCTACGGCCTCTTCGATGAATACGAGGATCTTCGCCTGACCATTCGTCTGAAGAACATCCCAGATCGTTGAATTGCTCTGAGAAAATGCATCACGAGTGAAGCGCACACGATGTGGGATCGTGAGTTGGATAGAAAAGTCTTCGCCGGAAGTCATTGAGAAAAAAGTATCTAAAAGAGAGAGTTATCAGCCGTTCGCTGGCAGATGATAGCCCAATTACGACACTCGGCTAACCATTCTTAGCCAGATTGACAAGCTTCACCATTTAGGATCAGTTCCCTGAGTATATGAATGATGCGAAAACGCTGCACGAAACCCGCTTCCTCGGGTTGTATGAACGTGACGGCTGGACCTTTTGTGAGCGACCAAATGCGCGTGGAGTCGTAGGCGTTCTCGCCATCACAGATGACGAAAAAATCATCCTCGTAGAACAGTTCCGAAAGCCGATCAATCGAAGATGTATCGAGCTTCCCGCGGGCCTCGTCGGTGATGAAGAAGAGCACCAAGATGAACCAATCTCTCACACGGCTGCTCGAGAACTTGAGGAAGAGACTGGGTATACCGCTGCAGAGATTACGCGTCTCGCAGCCTGCCCGACCTCACCGGGCATGACCTCAGAAACGACTCATCTTTTCCTCGCAGCAGGTCTCACAAAAACGAGCCAGGGCGGTGGAATCGATGGTGAAAACATCACTGTTCACGTTGTGCCACTCAGATCTCTCACACTCTTTCTAAATAAAAAAGAAAACGAGGGTTGCTCAGTGAATCAGATGATTTACGCATCGCTCTATCTCCGCTCAGTGAAGTAGAAAACATGGACACGGATTATCAGACACGATTTTCAGGTATTGGCAGACTCTATGGCGCAGACGCACAAGACAGAATCGCCGCTTCTCACATCGCGGTCGTAGGCGTTGGCGGTGTGGGATCATGGACAGTCGAGGCCCTCGCCCGCAGTGGCGTCGGTCAGCTCACACTCGTCGACATGGATGAGATCTGCATTACAAATGTGAATCGTCAGCTCCACGCCCGCGACGGAAAAATCGGTCAACTCAAGATTGAGGCGATGGCTGAGCGCGCACGGAAAATCAATCCGAGCATCCAGATCACTCTCATGCCTGGCTTTTTCAATGAAAAGTCTTCTGAAGCCTTTTTCTCACATCAATATGACGGCGTAGTCGACGCAATCGACTCCGGCATGCAGAAGGCGCTCTTAATAGCCAAATGCCGCGACCATGGTGTTCCCGTTGTCACCTGTGGAGCTGCTGGAGGAAAAGTGGATCCGTCGCAGATCAAGACCGGCGATCTCGCTCGCACGCGAGGCGATTCGCTTCTACTCCAACTCAGGAAGACCCTGCGAAATCGGTTTCGCTTCCCTAAACATCCTGAAGGGCAGAAAAAGATCCGGAAATTTCACGTCACTGCCGTCTACTCAGAAGAAGTCCCCATGTTTCCGCAATGCGATGGCACGATCGGACCGAAGAAATCTGAGGGCCAGCATGGCGGCAGACTGAATTGTGCAGATGGATTCGGCTCCAGCGCGCCGATGACTGGCACGTTTGGACTGATTGCTGCGGCCGAAGTGATTAAATTGGTCACTCAAAAGAGTCACGTCCCCTCAGCCTAGAGAGGAAAAGCGGTTGCATATACGCGGTCCCGCGTGACCGTTTTTCAATGTCACACACTACCCTGCTCATCGGCGGCAACTCTGGAATAGGTCTTCATACCGCGAAACTGCTTCAATCAAAAGGGCACGATGTTCATGCGGCATTGCGCTCGCCAGACGCCTTATCATCGCTCGGCATCCCGACTCAGCACTTCGAGGCGGAATCTGATGTCGAATTAACTCTACCAGAGCAGATCGATTCGCTCGTCTATCTCCCAGGATCGATCGACTTGAAGCCGTTTCATCGACTCAAACTAGAGGATTTTCAAAATGATCTCACAGTCAATCTCATGGGAGCAGTTAAGGCCATTCAAGCTGCACTTCCTGCACTGAAGAAATCCCCGTCCGCGTCCATTGTTCTCTTCTCCACTGTTGCCGTCCAGATGGGCATGCCATTCCACGCATCCATCGCTGCAGCGAAGGGTGCAATCGAAGGATTAGGCCGTTCTTTAGCCGCAGAACTCGCCCCTAAAATTCGCGTAAATATCATTGCTCCATCATTGACTGACACTGACTTAGCATCATCACTATTACGTAATGATGCACAACGTGATGCCGCAGAGAAGCGCCACCCTCTTCAGCAGATCGGACAGCCGGATGATGTCGCTGCTTTAGTCGCATATCTCGTCTCCCCAGAGAGCAAATTCATCACTGGTCAGGTCTTCCGCCCGGACGGTGGACTCAGCTCGACGAAGCTCTTTTCCTAATAGCAAATGATCCTCCGCTCAGACGATCTGGACGCCATGGACAAGCTGGTGCGCGTCCAACTCGCCACCACTCTTCCAGGCCCTAAACCGATCTGCCTCGTCGGCACATCGAATTCCGCCGGCCAAACGAATCTCGCCCCCTTCTCCAGCATCACACACCTCGGATCGATTCCCATTTTGATCGGAATGGTAACGCGGCCAGACACCGTCGATCGACACACACTCTCGAACATTCTCCAGACAGAAAGCTGGACGCTCAATCACGTTCACAGCGATATTTTAGAAGCCGCGCACCAGTGCTCTGCGAAATATCCGCGCGAACGCTCAGAGTTCTCCGCCACTGGACTGACCGAACACTTCGAAGACGGCACACATGCCCCATTCGTCGCAGAGTCTCATATCAAACTGTCACTCACTCTCGAAGACTGCGTCGATATCAAAGCCAATAACACCAAGCTCATCATCGGCCGCGTGCAAACGATCCATCTGCCAGACGGAGTACTAGCAGAAGACGGCTCGGTCGATATCTCGAAGAGCCTCGCCTCCACAGCTCTCGATACCTATTACAGCCTAGCCGACCCCGTCCGACATGCTTACGCCCGCCCATGAGAAATGCGTGACTTCTGCTGACAATCTCGCCATAGAAGGCGCGTGTCACACATCGTCATTATAGGAGGAGGGCCTGCGGGACTCCGCGCTGCAGAGATCGCCTCCGCCAGTGGTCACACCGTCTCACTCTACGAGCAGAAACGCTCAGTGGGCAGGAAATTTCTCGTCGCAGGGAAAGGCGGCTTCAATATCACAAACGCCGAAGATCTAGAGACATTCCACCAAAAGTATAGTGGACCTGATCAGCCGTCAGCCTTTTGGGGAAAAGCTCTCGCGGGATTCGACAACAAGGCCATCCGAGGCTGGGCAGCCCGTCTCGACGTCGGCACATTCGTCGCCTCATCAGGGCGCGTCTACCCGAAGGCCCTCAAAGCAGCTCCCCTTCTCCGTCGCTGGATCCAGAGACTCAAGGAGCAAGGCGTAACCTTTCACGTCAATCATCGCCTAGCAGATCTCCGAAAAGATCTCACTGCAACATTCGACACACCCGAAGGCCAAGTCTCGATCAAAGCTGACGCCATCATCCTCGCCATGGGTGGTGGATCGTGGCCACAGACAGGCTCCGATGGGCGCTGGACTCAGCTACTCAAAAATCTCTCAATCGAGCTCTCTCCCCTGCAATCTGCCAACTGCGGATGGGAAGTCGATTGTCCAAGCGAAATGATTCCAGCCATTGAAGCCCAGCCTTTAAAAAACCTCACAGCATCTGCGGGAAAGGAAGACGCCATTGGTGAAGTCATGCTAACTTCATACGGCATAGAGGGCGGCCCTGTTTATCAGCTCGGACCTGCGCTCAAGGCGATGCAACAGCCAGCGATTACGCTAGACCTCAAGCCAACCTTCACGCGAGAGCGACTGGTAGCCAAGATGGAGTCAGCTAAGAAGAACTTTCTCTCAGAAGCACGCGTCCGCTGGAAGCTATCTGAAGCCGCTAGTGCATTGCTCGAGCATTTCCATGGACCATTTCACTCCACGGATACACTCGCGACTGCGACTAAAGCCTGCACTGTGCCCTTCTCTCGACCACGTCCGATTGCCGAAGCCATATCTAGCAGCGGCGGCATCAAATGGACCGAATTAACAGACGGGCTCATGATACAAAAAATCCCCGGCCTCTTTGCGGCTGGGGAGATGATTGATTGGGAAGCTCCGACGGGAGGCTATCTGATGCAAGGATGCTTTGCCTCTGGCAGTCTCGCGGCACAGACGGCCGTTGATTTTCTCGAAAATCAGCTAAGTTAGCCTACCAATCCGCGTTATATCCACGTGTGTCGAGGTGTGTGAATCCACGGTAACGACCGATTCCACCCTTGAACTTACGCTTGCTTCTGAGGCTCCGCGCGATGCGAGAGACTGTCCATGGTGATGCATGGAAGACGAGGTCGAGCGCGTTATTTTGCAAATGCATGCTACGGCTCTTCGCCCCGCTGCATGCGCGGTTATAGCGAGGGCTACGATACGCAGAAACGATATCTTTAGGACCACGCCCGAGTTCAGCAGAGATCATGTCTGCGATCTTGAGAGTGTTCTTCATCTTCTTCCAATAAGACTTTGGAGGAAGACTATTGTAGACGCGTCCGCGATTTTTCAAATGTGGCGCGATGACCTGAGTCGTCGATATGTGCTTCAAATTCAGCCTATCGATATATGCACCGTATTTAATCACATCATTACCGAAACGGCGAACCCATGACGATGGAATAGCTGTTTTCTTAGATGATCTAAAAAATCCGGCCTGGCTTTCTGTCGTCCCAACAGTAACTGATGCAAAGACTGCAGTGAGCCCCGCAAGAAATGCTCGACGCCCAGAGCCACAGACTGATATAACCTCAGGTTTTTGAGAAGAATCGAGAAGCACTTCTGTGGACATGTGCGTGAGACAAGCCTAAATTCATGTAGAAAAAAAGTTTTTTATTAAAAAAGATGTTATTTAAGTTCTGCTTACAGTTCCAGTGAACACTCCCATCAAATCAATCTTCTCTCACCAGCCGATGTATGAGCATCTTTAAGAATTCTCCAACGAACACCTTCGCATCATGCATTTTGGCACTGATACTGCTTTCTTTTCTCCCACAGGCAGCCGTTTGGGTTGTTCCTGTCTTTTCTCTTGCCCTTATTTTCGTCACTCGTCGGGCAGCAGCGGGACTTTTCTTTGGCACATTTCTCGGCGCTTACGCGATCAATGCTCAGCATATAGGAAGCGCCATCACAGAAACGGTTCAGACGTATCTCTTTGATGCTCTTAGCGGTCCATGGCACATTTCAGCTATTCTTTTCACACTCATCCTAGGGTCTTTTGCTGCTGTGTTACATGCCAGCGGAGGTTTTACCGCCGTAGCCAAGTTGCTACTTGGCAAGAAGAACCATTCAGCGAGACGCATCGAGTCCGCGGCAGGTGGACTGGGTATTCTCTGCTTTTTCGATGGATTAGCGAACAGCATGCTCGTCGGACAATTGGCTAGACCACTGTATGACAAAGTCGGGATCGCTCGAGCAAGGCTTGCTTACCTCGTCGATAGCACCAGCAGTGCCGTGGCATGCATATCATTCATTTCGACCTGGATTGCGATGCAGCTCAGTCTCATTCAAGGAGCTATTGACGCTGCCAAGCTCGAGGCTAATTCCTACCAGC
>CALFDI010000371.1 GCA_937952875.1 uncultured Verrucomicrobiales bacterium | reverse complement strand
TTTCTGCTGTTCTGCACGTTGCTCTTGGCGTTTTTTCTCAACAACACCGTCTTTTACAGCGCGTGGGAGTTCGACCTGACGCATGAGAACACCATCAATGAGGATGCCTTTTTGCGGCATACTTTCCTGAAGACCTTCTTCGATCTTTTTCTGCATAGAACTCTGGACATCGTCTTTGTAGAAATCCTCGGCGCGGATCACGCTCTTGCCAGCTTCACGGATGAGCGAACGAAAGGAAGGAACAAGGTGAGTCCTTTCCAGCGCTGCGGCGTCACCAGTTTGCTCGTAGGCTTCTGCAGCTTTGGATTTATCAACACGCCATTTAACAGTGATATCGACCTGTGTCGTGAGCTGGTCCTGAGAAGGGACGCCGACCTCGTTGAGAGTGAGTTCCTTTTCTCGACAATCGATCTCGATGATTTTTTTAAGTGGATTGATAAAGTGGAAGCCCTGCTGGAGCTCTTCTTTATCTGGCTTTCCAAAGAGGGTCGCGACACCTACGTGACCAGCTTTAATCGTCGTGAACGGCTTCACGAGGGAGAGCACAGCGAGGACGAGAACTGCTAGGATGATGATAAAGACAGGTTTCATAGAGCCAGGGGAGACATTTCGATGTTCGGGCATGCCTTTTATCTAACGCAGGGAATGAAATGCGAAAGTAAGATTTTCATTGGGTTGCACTCTGAGAGGAAAGAGGCAAGCTGATGGCGAGTGGATGAGGGACTGAAAAACAGGGAACAGCAGGCGCGGAAACTTCCCGCTGGTGAGCTGGGCGGTCGCTTACAGGGGCTCTCATTAGGCAGACAGATCTGGGCTCTAGCTCTGTGGCCTTTTCTTGAGCAGGTGCTGGGCTTTCTCACCAGTGCGACAGATATGGTGATCGCAGGTCGCATGGCAGAGGGGATGGACGTCGCCCCGTTACTAGAGGCCCTCGCTGTTGCAGCCTTCATCGGGTGGTTGATTTTCATCGTTCAGGGGGCGATTGCGACTGGTGCGACCGCTCTGATAGCTCGTTCGACCGGGGCACAAGACGCAGCCTTTGCGAATAAAGTAGTCGGCCAAACGGCAACCTTAAGCTGTCTCGTAGGTATTCTGTTAGGTGGTGTGCTCGGGGTAACAGCTGAGACCGTGGCGGGCGTGCTCTTCGGGTTGAAAGGCGCTGCTCTGGAGGCTGCGGTAGAGTATCTCGTTGTGATCGCCTGGGCGGCTCCGTTTTCTGCTCTCGTTTCGTCTTTAAATGCGGCGCTACGTGGTGCTGGTGACACGCACTTCCCATTCAGCGTGATGCTGGTGGTAAATGTGGTGAACGTCATAGCGAGCCTTTTGTTTATCTTCGGTCCGGAGCCTATCGGTGGCATGGGCGTTAATGGACTGGCGCTGGGCACAGTGATCGGGTGGGCCGTAGGGGCGATTGTGGCCCTGATTCGGTTATTAAAGCCGCGAGAGGAAAAACTAGGCGAGCTGACATTGACTCTGCCCGCTTTGAAAGTCGATCTAGAGACGGCGTGGCGAATTCTTCGTATTGGCCTGCCGACAGCTCTCGAGATTTCTGTGATCTGGATCATTCAGGTGATGATTGCGCGCTACATTTCTTCTCTGCCAACGGAAGGGGCGCTGGGGTCTCATATGATGGCGATTCGGCTCGAGTCGATGAGCTTTCTGCCAGGATTTGCCATCGGTATCGCAGCGTCGACTTTAGCGGGACAGTATCTCGGTGCCGGAAATGCCGCACGTGCTCGCGAGGCGATCATTTATTGCTGGAGGGCGGCTCTCGTGGTGATGAGCGTGCTAGGCTTGAGCCTCATTCTCTTCGCAGAGTGGTGGGTTGGGCTGATTGCTCCAGAGTCGCCAGAGCTGGTGAAGCAAGCTGTGCCTCTCACTATGATCGGCGGCTTCATGCAACCCCTCATGGCGACAACGATCGTCCTACGCACCGCGATGCGTGGAGCGGGAGATACGAAGCGCGTGATGGTGTGGAGCTTTAGTAATCAGATCTTCTGGCGAGTCATTGTCATGTGGACTTTGATTTCTCATTATAAGATCGGCTTATTCTGGATATGGATTGTTCTGTCTGTCGATCTTGCCAGTCAGGCCATTTCCTTCGCCTATCTCTTTTTCCGGGGGAAATGGCAGACTGCAAAAGTGTGATCGTTCATTCGCCTCATGGGTCACATTTCATCGCCTTGTAAAAAGGTGGATTCAAGTGTTTGATAATTCACGTTGGTTGGTTGGTTTTGTTTTCGACGGACACAGCTAAACAACTACCACTTATTTTAACGATTCAGGGGACACTTCCTCCAGAGGTTAGATATGACTCACTGAGAAAATTCGCTACATGATTAAGTTACTTGGTTCATTCATCACTGCTACTTGCCTCTGCATTTCAGCCGCATCTGCAGAGGAGAGCTTAGATCTATTTTCAGAGGTCAAAGCAATCTTAGCAGAGCGGTGTCTAGGTTGTCATAATGCTGAGTCTAAGGCGTTAAATGGTGGTGGCTTATCGCTCGAGACTCGGGAAGATATTCTAAAAGGCGGGAAGCGTGGCCCAGCACTGATAGCGAATACTCCAGAAAAAAGCCTCCTCTACACGACTCTCACTCTCCCAGAGCAAGATGCTCTCGCGATGCCTCCGGCAGGTCGCTTTTCCCGCGTGCCGGAGAAGGAGCGTGAAGTCATCAAAGACTGGATCAAGCAGGGTGCGCATTGGCCTGAAGGCGAGATAATCTCTTACAGAAGACAGACGCCAACTGGAGATCAGATAGATCCAACTGAGATGGCTCTAGTAGAAACGATCAGGGCAAAAATCCTCAAGAATCAGAATGATGAGAAGAGTCCGACGCCTTACACGGAAAAGCTCGAAGGGATACGAGTCACGCTAAAGATGCTCCCCATTCCTGCCGGTGAATTCCGGATGAAAGGAATAGCGGCAGATGATGAATTCACTGCTAAGTTAGATTCCTTCTGGATGGCGGAAAAAGAACTCCCATGGGATCTGTATCTCCCATTCATGGAGCCAAAGGTAAGCCGGAATAAAGACGGTTACCCTCAGGATGACTCTCAGGTTAAGGAAGGGATGACCATTCTTGCTCAGCCGTCTCAGCCATACCATGCCATGAGCTTTGGCATGGGAGTGCGGCGACATCCCGCCATCGCTATGACTCATCATGCTGCCAATAAATACTGTCAGTGGCTGAGTTGGCAAACCGGGCACTTCTACAGGCTGCCGACAGAGGCCGAATGGGAATACGCAGCTCGCGCAGGACGCACCGATGACTCTCCAGAGAATATTGACTTAGTCGCATGGTATGACGAGTCCAGCGGCGGCACGTATCGGAGAATTGGAAAAAAATCACCTAACCCGTGGGGACTGTATGACATGTTAGGAAATGTCATGGAGTGGACGCTCGATGGCTACGTCGAGAACCGTAGAGCCGCCTTAGGAGATCGCGACGAAGTCCAGAACCCATGGATCCGTGCAGTAGCGCCTTATCCGCATGTGTGTAAAGGCGGTCATTGGAACGCCTCTATCTCAGAACTCTCGTTCAGCGCACGCGTGCCGTCTTCTCCTCAATGGAAGATCTCTGATCCACAGTCTCCCAAAAGTATCTGGTATCATACGAATATCACATGGCTAGGCTTTCGTCCTGTGCGCCCCGGAATCCTCCCGAGCGCGGAAGAGATGTATCGCGCCTGGAACTCAGGCGTTGCCTACGACGACGTTCAGTAATCATTCTTTACACATCATTATGCTCAAAGTTCTTTGTATCGGCGCTGGTAATATGGGGCGTTCACACGCCAAAGCCTACGCTGCTCTCGATGAATTCACTATCTGTGGAGTCGTCACACGATCTCAGGAATCTCGATTATCATTAATCGCTGACCTAGGTCTTGATTGCTCGAGCTTTTCGGATGTTCACACAGCTATTTCT
>CALFDI010000370.1 GCA_937952875.1 uncultured Verrucomicrobiales bacterium | reverse complement strand
TCGAGGTAACATGTAGAACGTTTAAAATTGAAGAACATCTCATTTTAAAAGACGCTACTTAAATATAGTAGTCGTTATTAAACCTTTCCACGAATCGTCTCAGTGATCGCTTCTGAGACCTGTGTTGCGTCAGTGATTTTTTGCGTTCCGATGAAAATCGGTTGTTCCCCTTCTGGGACATTGTCTCTGCCGTGAGACCCTTTTACCAATGTGGCATCGAGCGGAATGACGTCCATTTTAACGCGGAAGCCGAGCTTTTTTCGGATGAGAAAGTTGGCGACTTTGAGCAGAGGTAATTTGATTTCTGGATCGATGAAGAGTTCGGCGGGGTCGTAGCCAGGCTTACGATGGATATCGATGCAGCGAGCATATTCGGGGGCTTTGGCGTCGTCCTCCCAATAGTAGTAACTAAACCATGCATTCGGCTTGGCAACGGCGATGAGATCGCCGGCACGCTCTTGGCCGACACCTGACCAGTCAGCACCCTCTCTGACTTCATCGACTCCGTCTAGGCTGAGAAGACATTCTCGGACTTCAGATATGATCGAGAGGTCATTGATGTAAATGTGGGCGACTTGGTGATCGGCGACTGCAAAGGCTTTGCACGTTCCACAGTCGAGCGTTTCGGTGCCGAGCTCATCTTTCACACTGATCCAGCCTTTCTGTCGAAACTCTCGGTTTAGGTGGACGACTTGATCTACTGCCGAAATGCCATATTCAGACAGAATAATGACCTCGACTCCGCGGGCGGCGAAAAAACCTAACAGGTCACCTACAACCTCATCGATAGCAGCAAGTTCTGAAGGGATCGTTTCTGCATCAGGGCCGTCTTTTTGCAGGCAGTAGTCGAGATGTGGAAGGTAGACGAGATTGAGTGTGGGGCTCTGCTGTTCTTCGATCCACCTGGCGGATTCAGCGATCCATTTCGAACTGCCAATTCCGGCTCGTGGCCCCCAGAACTCAGGGAATGGGAATTCGCCAAGGTCTCCCTTGAGCTGCTCTCGCATCTCCATCGGATGGGTATGAATATCGAAGACTTTTTTCCCATCCGACATATAAAGTGGTCGTGGTGTGGCTGAATAGTCCGCTGTGGAATACATATTATACCACCAGAACATCTTGGCGCAGGTGAAGGCAGGGTTGTCTCGCTTGAGTCGATCCCAGATTTTATCGCCTTTGACGATATGATTGCTCTGCTTCCAGAATTTTACCTCAGCAGCTTCGCGGTCATACCATCCATTCGCCACGGCACCATGCTCTGTGGGAGCCTTTCCTGTCAGGTAGGTTGATTGTGCTGTCGTCGTGACGGCTGGGAAAGCTGGCTTAAATGCTGAGAGGATCTTCTGCTCTGCAAATGCTCGAATCCGTGGCGTATGCTCTCCGATGAGTGATTTGGTGAGTCCTACGACGTTTAAGACAGCTGTGCGCTTCATGCTAATGAGAAGACATTAGCTGGAGGGAATCTGGCGAGTGGAAAATGCGCGATGTCTGAGGAGAATCCCTAGCTCGCTAGCTGTTCGATCGGCGTAGAGCCAGACACGCCCTGATAATTAAATGGCTGAACAAGCCATTCATCGGCGATGTCATGCTCACTCACGCGGAAGCTCCTACAGCGGGCTCCACAGCTGCGAGAGGCTGTCTCTACGAGTGTTTTACGCCATTCTGATGGGGCACAGATAGCGATTCGATTGATCTGCTGCGTGTTACCGAGATTTGTCATGGCCTCACCAGCGAGGGACTGAGGTGACCAGCCCTGAAAGCCACTGGCTATGAGGCAGAGTTTGAGGGGGCCTGTATCGTCAGCGACTGCTTCGAGATGTGGCATGAGTTTTCGATAGTCAGAGCGAGTCAATGTTCCGGACATATTAATCGAGGTCACCCCGGTCGTATTATCGTATCTCACTGTGATAGGCATAGGTCTGCGTGTGTGTAAGGTTTATAAATAAACTTGTCCTTACCATTTGCAGCTGTCGTGCCAGATTTGCGTTTTGTTTTAACTTCGCCGTAAAAATGCAGATTTCACGAGACATTTATATACGGTATTTCTGGTAACCTTAACGGCTTGAGTCTCTCCCGCTGCATCTGCAGCCTCGATCAGATCTAGCGTGCGATGACCTATGATCGCAGGCAGAACTGTGGGTGTGCGCAGGCGCCAACGCGGCAGATTACGACAGTAAGCGATACCTTCATCTAGCCACTCACGCGCCTGCTGCAGCATTTTCGTGCGGTCTTCGGGTTTGAGGTAAATGCGTCCTAGCTCTCGATCTTTTTGCGTATCTCGCAAGATATTGATTAGCTGTAGGGCTTGGCCATAGTGACGTCCCCAAGTCATCATCTGATCGTAAGATTGTGTCGCATAGTTTTCAGAATCTAAAAAGCCGACTTTTGTCCAAAATTCCCCTACGCTACCAGCGACGCTATAAGTGTAATGTAGCAGTTCTGCTTCATCTTCTACCGTTGTGAGCTGGCCTTGAGGGAAGAATGTGAGATCCCAGGTCTGACCTTTAATAATTATCTCTAGCACCCACTGGATAGCAGCTTGACGATCAGTATCCAGTCCCTGCAGGGCTGATTGAATATCGCCTAATCTCTGCATGAGAAGGACTTCGCGCGGGTCCGGAATTTCTGCGCTAAACTCGGATATCTCTAATTGATCTAAGGTGCCAGTTGACAGTGTAGATTGATACTTTTCTAGTAAATCAGCCCGCTGCTGGACGCTGACGGTCTCTGTATCAGCTATCGTATCGCTCGCCCGCGCTAGAAGGTAGGCCAGGCTTACTGGCTCTCGCATACCTGCCGGTAGCCAACGCAGCGTTAGATAAAAGGAACGCGATACGCCTTTCAAAATCTCATCTAGTGTCACAGCCTCTCCTTGCACGCCGCCAGCCATAGCCGTGTCTGCGGCAGACTACCACCTCCAAAACACATCACTTTGCACGTCTACGTCCACATCCCCTTCTGCCACCGCATCTGCCCGTATTGCTCTTTTTACAAACATACGCCAGGTGACACGGATCAGCAGGCATTCCTCTCAGCAGTGATTCATGAGGCCTCTCACTGGGTGGAGAAAGACGGCATCTCCCCTGCCAGCACTCTTTATCTAGGTGGAGGCACGCCATCCATGCTCTCGCCTAAGCATCTCGACTACCTCTTGAGTGGGTTACGGCGTATTCAGTATCTCACAGATACCTCGGATATCTGCATGGAGGCGAATCCAGCGACATTTACGCTGAAAAAGGCTCAGCTCTTCCGTGAACTCGGCGTGACACGGGTATCGCTCGGCATCCAGTCATTCACAGCCAGCACTCTGAAGACGCTAGGCCGCGAGCACTCGCCCGAGCAAGCCGCTGAAGCTGTTCACCTTCTACGCGAAGCAGGCATTCCAGAAATCAGCATCGACCTGATGTTTAGCATTCCCGGGCAGTCCCGAGCAGACTGGCAGCACGACTTAGACACTGCCGTGAGCCTTCAGCCGGAACATATCTCTGCGTATAATCTGACCTACGAAGAGGACACAGCCTACTTCGATAAACTGACGGCTGGTGAGTATGCAGACGACCCTGATCTCAATGCTGATCTCTTCCATGCCGCGCACGAGACGCTCACTCGGGCGGGTTTTCACCACTACGAGACATCGAACTACGCGCGAAAAGGCCACGAATCCACGCATAACAAAGGCTACTGGCAGGGGCATGATTATTTAGGTCTAGGCCCGTCTGCCGTCTCTACGATCAATGCCCGCCGCTGGAAGAACATCCCCGACACAGCACGCTATATCTCACAAATCCAAGCCGTCGGCCATGCGATGAGTGAGATCGAAGAACTAAGCGAAGAAGACCTCCGAATCGAACGAATCGCCATGAGCCTACGCACGGCAAGAGGCCTGCCCCTCGCTCTGGTAAAGGGTGCTGACATAGACGCCATCCTAGATGCTGGCTATGCGACTCTGCAGGGAGACTCTCTCGTGCTGACGGAATCTGGCCAGCCACTGGTGGATGAAATCGCGGGGCATCTCCTTTGACAAAGCCTGCATTGCATAACACCTTACCCGCCTAAGCAAAATGTCTCTTCTCAAGCTCGTTCTCGTCATCTCACTGCCGCTCTATGTTCTCGATCAGATCACAAAGTGGTGGATCGTCCTGACTAAGGTGAAGCACGAACCACATGTCGTCATCGAAGGTTTTTTCAACATTACGCGAGTTCACAATCAGGGCGTTGCGTTTGGCTTGGGAAATGGCACGAACTGGGCACCGCTCGTCTTTCTCCTGATACTGCCTATCGCACTTTGCATGATCATAGCGCTATGGAAGCATGATTTCTTTCCTGGCAAGCTGGGCATGATCTCAGCTCCTCTCCTCATCTCAGGCATCGTCGGAAACCTAACAGATCGTCTCTTTCAAGGCTTCTGGCTGCCGGAATATGCAGATGCGCCTTTTTTCGAACGCCTCATGAAGGGATACGTCGTCGACTTTCTGGATGTCACCATCCCCTTCATCAACTACCGTTGGCCGACTTTTAACGTAGCAGACTCCTGTATCGTTGTTGCTGCTTGTTGCCTCTTCCTCAGTTCATTTAACCAGCCATCTGAAAAGGAAAGCGACGAGAAGAGTGAAACTGAGAATGCCTAAGACCCTATTATGAAAAGCTTTCTCCTACTCCTTCTCGCGACCGTCAGTGTGTGTGCGCAGCTGCCTGACACCTGCAGGCAAGTCATCATCGGCGTGGCACCAGGCTGGAATAGCTCGCACGTCACCCTTTCATTCTACGAGAAATCTGGGAACTCATGGCAACTAAAAGCGCAGCCATGGAAAGGTCGCCTCGGAAAAAAAGGTCTCGCTTGGGGGCTCGGTGCACATACCACTCCAGCCGGAGCGAAGCTCAGGAAGCGCGAAGGTGATCGCCGTGCACCAGCTGGAATATTCGCGATCGGTGGGGCGTTCGGCTACGCTGCGCAGATCCAGAAAAGCCCGCGCCTTTTCTATAAACAAATCACCACGAATGATCTGTGGGTAGAAGATGTGAATTCACCCAGCTATAACAGGCATATCCTACTCGACCATCAACCTAAGACAAAGTGGGAAAAGAAACAGCAAATGCGGCAAGGCGATCACGCTCACAGCCTGAAGCTATTCATCGCTCACAACGCCCCTCCACAAGTGGTCCCAGGTGCGGGGTCTGCTATCTTTTTTCACATTTGGCGTGGTGGCGGGAGCAAGGCGACCTTCGGCTGCACGACGATGTCTGAATCTGCGTTAAAGCGCATGATTAGCCAGATAGAGCCATCGAAGGCACCGCATTATGTGCTACTCCCAAAGGCGGAGTATGATGCGTATCGAACAGCCTGGAAGCTGCCTTAACACATTACTGTTCGATCTCCGTAAGAGCTTGAACGACTTCGCCAAAGACCTCGGGCTCGATTCCGCGATCTGGAGTGCCTTTCATACAACTCGCGAACCATTTGGCGAGAATACGGCGTCGTCCCATAGAAAAGTTCCGCGAAAAGCTCTGACCTCCATCAGGTGAGGCAATGATCTGTTCATCTCGCCGGCCGTGGGCACGCTCTAGTATTTCCGCATAGTGGAAAAGAACGCTATCTAACAGCACCCAAGGGAAATTCTGACTCGATGGCGGACCAACGCTGAGCGAACGGCCTTCGCCAGCACTGAGCTTCGCCCCGCCGAGCACGTTTACCTTCAGATCTGGGAGTTCTCCTCCCTTCAAAAAGGCTGCACTAGCACCACTAAGAGCGCCGATGAGAGCCCCTAGCCCGTGCGTGAGACCACCCGTGCTGAGATCGACTGCGCCACCTGCGACACCGCCCATAATTCCGCCAACAGTGGTGAGCTGGCCGCGTGTGAGCCCCCATTTACTCCACGTCTCAGAGGACTCGAGATCGATCCCCTGGTAGCTGTCTGAGTTCGTCTGAGTTTTCAACTGAGTGTGGTGGTAGATTTTCAGTAGTGCATCTGCACACTTCTTCTCGAGAACTGCTATTTTTTCATAGTAGGTCTTAGCCAGCTCTACCTTTCTTCTCTCTCGACGATGCTCTATCGCCATATCTCGCTCTTCCAGCGTGGCTTTTTCTCGCAACGTGAGAGCTTTTTCTAAAAAGGCGATGATTGCCTCAGCCGTATCTTCACGTCTCTGCTCCCACTCATTTTCTAGGAGTTCACGTGTGCTTTTGATTGTCTCCTGCCTTTCCTCATCAATCTCTACGAGCGAGTTCAGCAGTCGCATGCGCTCTGTGAAGCCCGCGTCATGCGCATTGAATGTGCGGACGAGATTGAAATAGCTCCCGAGCTTATTCTTCCACGTCTTGCGGAG
>CALFDI010000369.1 GCA_937952875.1 uncultured Verrucomicrobiales bacterium | reverse complement strand
ATGATGACGCTACGCTCAATCTCATGATCACGGGTGGACCTGTGAATACTTTGGTTCCAGACACCTACATCCTGACTTACAATGTGACAGACTCAGGTGGACTTGCGGCTGAGCAGTTGACCCGCACCGTGATCGTGCAGGACACCACTGCTCCAGTCATCACGCTCTCAGGAGGTGCGACCCTTCAACACGAGGCAGGCACGCCTTTCACTGATCCTGGCACGACTCTTGAGGAGGTGTGTGATACTGCGCTTGTAGTAGTTTCAGCAGGAGCTGTGGATGTGGATAGACTCGGCAGCTATACACTCACTTACACAGCCACTGACTCATCTGGAAATGCTGCGATGCAGCAGGTTCGCACAGTGACCGTGGTGGATACCATTCCGCCAGTCATCACCTTGAATAATCCTGCCCCGATCACGCTCACGGCAAACATTGATACCTACACTGAGCCTGGTGCGACTGCGACAGATAGCTTTGATCCTGATGTGGATGTGACTAATTCTGGTAGCGTCGATACAACAAGGGTGGGCTCTTATACGATCACTTACACGGCTCGTGATGGCTCTCTGAATGAGGCGGTCGAGACGCGCACTGTCCAAGTGGTGGAGGCTCCTGCCTACAGTATCGCAGCTCTAACTACAGAGGTCACTGAAGGAAACAACAGCACGGTGCCGATGACCTTTACTGTGAGTCGTGTTGGCACGACTGATCGGGCGGGTAGTGTGGAAGCTGTTGTTAGCCTTGCAGGCAGTGTCACAGCTGATGATATTTCTGGAAATGCACGTCAGGTGGTCAACTTCGAGGCAGATCAAACTTCTAAAGAAATCACTTTCCTAATCAATGGCGATGAACTGGTCGAGTTAGACGAGCAAGTCTCTGTCGTCCTTGAAAATGCTCTTCCTCAAGGGGCTCAGGCGAATCCTGAACCAGCGGTTGGCACCATCAATGATAACGACCAAGCCCTCGTCAGTATTAACAGCGTGGAGACGACGGAAGGAGATCTTGGTCAGAGTTTTGCAAACTTCACCCTCACCCTGAGCGCTCCGGTGGATGCCGGTGTCAGCATTGAATCTATGATCGCACCTGGCTCAGATCCCGCGTTGAGCGTGGAACCGGAAGACATTATTACGACTATGCAAACCAGCACTTTCCCGGCTGGTAGCACAGCAGCGCTTGAACTCAGGGTCGAGCTGCAATCAGATCGCACCGTCGAGCTGGACGAGACCTATCTGGTCAATCTTCTGTCCGTCCAGTCCGGCGGGCGAAATGTCACCCTGGATCCCGAGGCCTCCGTGGGATTAGGAGTGATTACCAATGATGATGAAGCTGTGATCACAGTAACGAGTGATCTAGTAGCAGTAGAAGATGCTACAGGTGGCTTCCCAGTGACCTTTAGTCTGGATCAACCAGTTGAAGTGGATGTTACCTTCACTGCCGCTACTCAAGCAGTGATCGCTGGATCTGGCGACTTCACGGAAACATCTGAAACGGTTACTTTCTCAGCGAACAGCACAGAGGATCAGACAATTAATATCCCTCTAATCAACGATGCCATCGTCGAACGCAGTGAAAGTCTGAACGTTAATCTCACTGCGCTCGCTGCCGACGGTCGCGATGTGAGTCTGCAATCAGTGCAAGCGAATCTCACCATCGAAGACGAGGACGAAGCGCAAATATCCATCAACTCAGTGACTCAGTCAGAAGGTCTCGGTGGTAGCGCTGAGTTCATTTTTACGGTATCCACTACAGCAGAAGTAGATAGCGCTGTGAGTGTAGACTTTACGACAGCTGATGGCAGCGCGGTCGCTCCAGGTGACTACACGACTAGCTCTGGCACGATCACTTTCCCAGCGAACTCGACTGAATCACAAGAGATTATCATTTCTGTCCTCACCGATGGAGAGGTGGAGAATGATGAGAGCTTCTTTGTAAACCTTTCTAATATCAGAGGCCCAAGTGTGTCTGA
The DNA here is from genome assembly GCA_937952875.1 of uncultured Verrucomicrobiales bacterium. GTDB lineage: Bacteria > Verrucomicrobiota > Verrucomicrobiia > Verrucomicrobiales > Akkermansiaceae > CALFDI01. Next base: position 3,932 of record CALFDI010000369.1, on the reverse strand, counting down.
TCGAGTGAGCTTTGCAAATGACCAAGGTATTGGAACCATCCAAAATGGCGACAACGCAAGGGTGAGCATAAGTGATACAACCGTGACTGAGGGCAGTAACGGAACCGTCCAAGCTCAATTCACGCTGACGCTGGACAAGGCTCTTCCGAATATCGGAGACGGCCCTGCCTTCACCGTGGATGTGGCGACGCTCACAAACGGAACGGCGAGCGCTGCGGACTTTTCCGAAGACACTGGAACGACCATTAGCTTCCAAGGCACGGCTCTCGAAGAACAGACCTACACTGTGGATATCACTGACGATCAGATCGTGGAAGGCAGCGAAACTTTCCAAGTCCGCCTCTTGAATCTTCAGACCAATGGGCCAGGTATCCAGCTAGGCGACTCTGAAGGCACTGGGACTATTCTCGATACTGACAGTGCAATTATCAGCCTCACTCTCAGTGATGCGACTGAGGGTGATACTGGAGATACAGGGATATTGAACTACTCAGTCGTTTCAGACGCAATCATCGATGGTGATGTTAGCCTCACCCTGGACTTCAGTGGCACAGCGATAGCGGGATCAGACTTCAGTGACCCGAGCTTTAACATCATTACACTCACTAGTGGCTCTCTGACGCAGGGGCTAGCGCTCAGCATCTTTCAAGATGATATCGCCGAACCGGAGGAAACGATCATTCTGACTGGATCAAATCTGGTCACAGGTGGTCGCAGTGTCAGTTTTACAAATAATTCTACGTTAATTGTAGTAAATGCGACTCTCACTGATGATGACTTTGCTCCAGTGGTGAATCCAGACGGTCCATACACGACCTCCGCCGGAGAAACGCTCACAGTTTCCGTCGCTGATGGATTACTTATTAACGACACTGACCAAGACAGTGAACAGGCTGTATTGAGCGTGAGCCTCACGACTGACGTGACCAATGGGCGACTCGCTCTTAACTCTGACGGCAGCTTCACCTACCAGCCAGAGGAAGGATTCGATGGAATTGATGCTTTCTCTTACACAGTGAGTGATGGAACTAACACCACACCCGGAGTTGCGAGTATCAGCGTGAGTTCTGCTGTTGATATCGCGATTGAAGTTGAGCAGTTAGAACCGACCGTTGTTGCCGGTGGAGCCTCGCTCACTACCTTCCGCGTGACTGCTACGAACAACGGCCCAAGCGATGCGACTGGAGTCACTATCGCGCGGAATACCATTTTCCCAGCAGGCGTGGAGCAAGTTGCCACAGTTCCAAGTGTAGGTGCATTCGATGGGGGGATATGGGCGCTCGACCTAACCAATGAAGAAAGCCAGACACTAACGGTGACTATACAAGCCACAACTACGGCAGCGAGTGGGAGTGACGCAATCACCTTCGGAGTGGAGCTGCAGAGCACTGATCAGCTTGATACTGTCGCCTCTAACAATTTTGCTTCAGCCTCTGCATCAGTTATTAATCCAATCGATGTTAATTTCGTGGAGACTGTCGTGCCAGTGTTGAACTTGCAGAATGGACTCTTCACTGGGCAAGTTACAGTGACCAATACATCTGAAGTGGATGTTAGAGCATTTCGCCTCTTCGTTACAGGTTTTCCATCCGATGTGAATGTTGCGAACGCCACAGGGGAGGCCTTCTTTGAAGGAGTAGAAAGTCCATATTTACTCTCTAATACCACGCTTGCAGCAGGGCTGTCCACTGTCCTCACAGTGGAATTCCGTCGCCCGAGCCTGGACCCTAACTTTTCTGCCAACTATGGGATAGAGATACTCACAGAAAGAGAAGCCACGCCACTCCCAGCCATCTCAGGAACCAACGTGACCCGCACAGTCATCCTGACTAACGGAGATTTTCTCATCGAGTTCGATACCATAGTAGGTGCGACTTACACTGTGGAATACAGTTCAGATATGAATGTATGGCTTCGTGTCCAGCCGAGCTTTGAAGCTGCAGCTAACGTGACCCAATGGGTCGATAACGGAGCACCGAAAACGAGCAGTCACCCAAGCACCGTCGGTCAGCGATTCTACCGCGTCGTCCTCCTCACTCAACCTGCGAACTAACAGCGCACAGCATAAAACACCTCATTCACAGATTGCTATGAAAAATCAAGTTCTCCTCGCAGGCCTTCTCATCAGCACCGCCTCCGCAGGCGAAGTTCCAGTTCCCATTGTAGAGAGTGGGGCGAAAGATGACCTTAGCGCAAAAGACATCATCGTCCCAGCAGCCAGAACCAGTAAAGGCTACTGGAAAGCCGGAGCTGGAATCGTTTTGCGTCGCATAGGCGGCACCAACATTAACCAAGGTGCTCAAGCCTCAGGATTTAGCGGTCTTCCACTCGGAGTCGGAAATGCCGATGCCATTGATAACCGTGAGTATGACGACGGTTTTGTCCGCGTCGGCACAGGCACTGAACTCAGTGGTTTTACCTCTTACTTTGGTTACCCGACAGCGCCGTCTTTCTCCGCAGGAGACCTTGTCTTCACCAGAAGCGGAGGAGTGGATATTCAACTGCCAAGTTCTGGTCGTGATAGTGATGAGACGGCTGCATCTCCCTATATCCAATTGAGCTACCTCACTCCAATTCGTGAGAATATGGAGCTTGGATTTGGCGTTAATTTTTCTCTTGCTGGGCTCGATAGTAATATCAATCAAAACCTCGCGGTCAATAGTGTCACCACACGTGATACCTTTGATATCGGTGATGTTATTGTCCCGAACAAGCCCTTCACAGGCTCTGTTGCAGTCGCTCTAGGAGGTAGTCCTTTGATTCCTAATAGACCGACAAACCGTGAGCAAGTTAGCACGCCAAATGGTAGTTTTGAGAGTCGTTTCGAGAGTGATACGGATCTTTTTAGTTTAGCTCTCGGCCCAGAGCTTCACTGGTTTCCAAGCGAGAAGACGTCCATCGGAGTGAGTGGAGGCCTCGTCATCAACTTCGCTGATTGGGATGCTAGTGCCACTTTGCCATCAGTCACTGCAACGAATCAAATAGTAGCTGACACCGTCAGAAATAGCGGAGAAGAATTCCTCTTCGGTGCATTCATAAAAGCCAATGTCGAAACTCAACTGACAGAGGAGTGGGGACTAGAAACATTCTTTCGCTACGACTGGAGTGAAGATCTCGAAGGACGAGTCGGCGACACTACCTATAACACTGACCTCTCCGGCTGGAGTGCTGGTGTAGGACTGACGTATAGCTTCTAAGAGCAGCACTAGCCCAAATTTATCGAGAGATGGACTCTTGGAACCTCAAAACACGTCTATAAGGCTTTAATGAGCTAGACCGTGACTGATAATCGAGGGGAATCTGATTTTGTGGATAGAATCGTAGTTTTTAACTGCAGGTTCTTCTTTTGTTAAGCCACTCAACTGTTGGCAGTTGTGTTGGCAGAATTCCCTTATTTTAGCTAAAAACAAACCCGCTTAGCTATTGAAGTTAAGCGGGTTAAAAGAAATACGCAGACTGGGACTCGAACCTAGGACTAATTGGTTAAAAGTTAAATTGTCCACTTATTATCAATGGGTTATGATTATGGAAAACCGCTGAAATTCGAAAAGTTCAGGAAAATAATGTGTTTTTCTGGGCATTTTTTCAGGCACTTATTGGGCACTTCTTTTAAAAGCTCTCGAGCTAGCTTCCCTCCTACTTTCTGCTTTTAGGTTGACGATTCCGGTAGGCCTTGAAAAAACGCGCTTTATCTCTCGCTGCGTCACTGATAATTTTTTCACCGGATCATATTATATCTATGAACACAGGGCCTATTTTCTTTCGCCTTATTCGTCGTCTCATACTCGGGACGATTCTTCTGGCCACCCCCCTCTGGGCTATTCCTCAAGATGGACTCACCGCGTATTGGTCCTTTGATGGGACCTTTACGAATTCGCCTTTTGCCTCGGGGAATCAAGACCCAGCCAATGCCGCCCATTTGGATCTCGCGG
>CALFDI010000368.1 GCA_937952875.1 uncultured Verrucomicrobiales bacterium | reverse complement strand
TCGATGAATGGTTTAAATTCTTCATGTTCCCAAATTTCTTTGAGTGGTGAGTTTTCCCAGTGTTTTCCAAATTGTTTTTTATTCGGAACGTGAATGACTAGGTCCTCGTTCTGGCTTACAGCTCTTAAAAGGTCAAAGTCGGTGTTCTGAGAGTGGGCGGAGATGTGAAGTGCTGAGCTGAGAGCAAATGCTGTGATGAAGGTGCGCATAGTGAGGAATGTTATTCTGTGTCGGAAGTTGACGTTTCTGAAGGGGTTGGAGAATTTTTTGTATCTGGACTGCCGGGAGGTGATAAGTAGCGGTAACCTGAATTCGGATTCCTCGGGTCAAAGGCATAGGCGTCTCTATTATGAATGAAATGATAGAGTAAGCTAGCAGGAATGGCGAAGCCGATACCCTCGATATTGCTCGAAGCGATTTTTAAATTATTCACTCCGACGACTTCGCCCTGTCTATTAAATAGAGGTCCTCCAGAGTTTCCTGGATTAATTTGAGAGGTGTGCTGGATCAGGGTGATTCCTGGGCTAACAATTCTATTGCGAACACTCACGATGCCTTTGGAAATAGAGCGCTCTAGCCCGAGAGGGCTACCGACAGCGAAGACTTCTTGCCCCTGTTCGAGTGAATTCACTTCGGCTAGAGGCACGTATGGGAACGTGCGATCTGAATGAATCTTCAGCAGTGCTAAGTCATAGAGTGGACTCTGTGCGAGGAGTTCGACATTTTCAAAAGTGACTTTACGAAGTTCTTTTCCAGCTTCTTCATAGAGAACGACGGTGATTTTATATTCACCAGAGATGACGTGGTTGTTCGTAATGACATATCCGTCTGGGGAAATGATGAATCCTGAACCGAGCGAGGTCGGAACTCTGATCTGCACCGTCGCTGGCCCAACCGTTTTGACGAGATCACTTACGCTGCGTGTCGGAGGATTATCGATCTGTGAATAAATGGTCTTGGTTGTTGTTTGCGTTTTGTTCTCTTGAGGCTGTGAATCGTCAGTTAGGCGCTGATTGACGTGAGAGAGAGGTATGCGAAAAATCTCGAATCCTAGGTCAATAAAAAGATCCTGATCTGATTCTTTTACGATAGAGCCTGTGAGAGAAGATCCGCTATTCAGTGTGATCGTGTCCGCGTGGGCCGTGAATAATAAGAGAATTGTGTAGAGCGAGTAGTATGCGAATGTTTTCAAAATCACGCATACTGTAATGTTGTGCGATGTCGGATCAAGAAAGGAAGTCGAAATTACACAGAAAGCGGTCTGTAGAGGTGGAAGATCTCTGCGGTATTATTTCCAGCGATAGTGACCAGTGAGTGGATAGGTGAATAGGTCCGCTTGCTCTTGGGTGCCGCCGCCGATATTGTGGATGATATATGGCTCCCCAGAGCTCGTTTTCTTATCGCTAACGATCATGATATGAGGAAGTTTTCCTGCCACCGTGCAAGTTACGAGATCTCCAGGAAGATAGTTTATGGATTTATTAGTAACTGGAAGGCTGATGTGTTTTCTTTTGAGGTAGGTGCGGAGATTGGGCACGCGCCGATGGTCGATGTTTCGATCAGTTCGTTTAAGGCCCCAGCGTTTTGGATAGAGTGAGAAGTTGGCCTTCATATCGAGGTGAACTAATTTTTGAAGGTCCGCATTTAACCCTGAACGAAGGGCTCTAATGACGACATCTGTGCAAACACCCGTTGCCAGAGGAATATCGCCACCGGGATATTTGAGGGAAACATAAGAGCCATCATATTGTGTAGTGACTCCTATTTGAGCGCGAGCAGCGTTAACGATTTTTAAGGCTGGAGATGATTCTGTTGTCGTCTGGGCTGTAGCGAGGCTACTGCTTACAAGCACAAATAAAAAAATGAACGTATATTGTTTCATAGTATTTTGATACGACTAGGAGAGAGTTTTTCTTGCTGGGTGGCTGAGGTTCTCTTTGGCTTTTATTTGATGTTAATGTAAGTGATTGCCAGTGTATTGTTTATGAGTGGAGTGAGATTTTTTACTTACGAGAGTGTTTGAGGTCGGTGATCTTTTTACTCCTTGACTGACTATTACGTTTTTGCGACTAACACTACCATTGCATAGGTATTTTGGAGTTGTCTGGATTACGGTGCAATAAAAACCCACCCATAACCCCCTGATGATTAGAATACTTTGTGTTGTAGTCCCTATTGTAGTAGTAGGTGCTTTTTTTCAAATTAAATCACCCACTCGAACAAATGAGGCATTACTTCAGGCAAATGATGCGAGAGGTTTAAAATCTCGAAATTTCACCACTCAGGCGAGAAACCATAGCATTAGAAATGCTCTCCCTTACGTTCAGCAGTCTGAAAGACAGCTTGCATTTGCTAGGCGTTCTCAAGAAGCCTTTCAGTCGCTGGAGGGAGAGAAGTTTGATGCATTCGTAGCTCACGTAGCTGATATGCCAGTAGACTATATAGGAGTGCTGAGCACGGAGTTGGGGACATTTTTTAAAGATGATCCAGAAGGGGCTCAGCAGTGGCTTTTTGCTCTAACAGGCGGACTCGCTCAACTTGATGCTCAGGAAAGAGCTTTGGATCTGACTAGTTATCTGCAGACGGAAGATAAAGTGCCTGATGTAGAACGGAAGATTCTGTATGACTGGTCCGAGACATCTCGAGAAACTGTTCTTGAGATGTATAATCGTTGGGCAAAGAAAGAGGATTTTGTGAATAATCGTCAGATGGCGATTCTGGCATCTCTACATTTTAATGAACGTGCAGATCATTCATCAGAATTTATCGATTGGGTTGGTTCTTTAGATGATCCAGATCAGCAAAAGCTACAAGCTACGCTCATTGAAAAAATGGCTTATCATGCGCACGTAGATAATGGTCAGCATGAAGAGGTGATAGAGCTGGTAGAGGCTGAGATAGAAAATAATCCTCGTTTGGCTGAAAAGCTTCCAGCATTGGCTCTGGGATACTCACCTGAAGATCCTCAGAGAGCTTTGAAATGGATCTCTGAAGTGAAAATGTCAGACAATGAGATGCGTCAAGTCGCCTTTGCTCAAGTGATGCAAGAGATGGTGCTTAATAACACAAGTAGTGCAGCTGAGCTTCTTTCTTCAGATGATTTTCTGACGAATTACTATTCATCTGCAATGAATGAAGCCGTCCGTGATGAAAATGGGGATATAAGGCCTGAGGCGCGAAAGTTCTACGATGCGACTCTGAGTGCGTTTATGCAGGGTGTGCTCTCTGTTGATCCATATATTGTCTTAGAATCTGCGGATGCCTTCTATTCAGAAGACCTGAGAGATAAGTTCCGACAACAGGCTAATGACTATCTCGTTGAGTATAGGGGTGGAGGTGCGGAGAGTTCTAGTCACCAGTGTGATACGCCTGACTGTAAACACTAACATCTACTAAAAAATGAATACTACAAATTTGTTAATAGCTGGAGTTTCGACAGTTGTATCGATCGTGTTTTTTTCAGCTATCGAGGCTCGTGAGGACCATTTGCCGGAGAGTATCAAGCTGTTAGGAGATGAGGGCAAAGCGAGCTCTCGTTTCAATGAATCATTAAAAGCGGCGACTCTCCCTCAGCCTATTACCACTGCTGATGGCTCTCTCATGTATCCCGTGAGTGATATTGATGCTCCTGGAGCAAATCCACGTTTTGATGAAATCGGGACGCTTCATTGGGATCTGGAAGCTAGACCATTTGAGATTGTGCAAGAATCTGATGGCTTCGGCTGGACTGCAGAAGATGGAATGTCTGAGCAAGTGATGGAGCAGTTAGCGAGTAATCTAGATATGTTAGATGCTCTCAGAGAAGAGAATCAGACTGTGAAAAAGCGGCAGCTTGTCTATCATAATGAGGAATTAGAGAAACAGAGGGAGAGGATACTCAATGGTGAGCTCAAGACCTTGAAAATACCTGGAGTAGATGGAGAACTCTTTGACATTGATATTTTATCTTCATCCAAAATATTGGATGAAGCGTATCCCGATGAGCTGAATAATGGTTTCATTTACGGTAAAATTAGTGGGCGAGATGATACAAAGGTCTCTATCGGGCTGTCAGGTGAATCATATAGTATTCAGGTGAATACTTTGGACCGGGTTCTCAGTATATCGACACGTAGTGGGGGAGAACTCATTGTGACAGAATTCGACAATGCTCTTCTGGATGCTCAGCCTTCAGATCCGTGTCGCTTTGGTCACGGTCAGGGGGTGGGATCTTTGATCACAGAATAAAATACTTTTTCGTCTGAGCTTTTATTAAATCTCAGGTGGATAACCAAGAGTGCGAGGCTCTTTAAAACTCGAAAATTAAACCCTATAATATATAATGAAAATAAAGTTACAATTAGTGGCAGTCACGACCCTCTTGTTTGCGCAATTTGCCCAGGATGCGGCAGCTCAGACACGAGTGCGTTACGGTGCAGGTTTTACCCGCACTGCCGCGAATCAAGCCGGTAGTCAGAGAAATGTTCGTAGTGCAATTAATGCTGGACTAGGAAATACAAATTCGGCGCTCGATGGTTCCCGCACAAATACACGTATAGATCGTGGTGCATTAGAAGTCTATGGTAGATATAATGAATCAGGAAAGAATGTTGGCTCTGCACTAGGTGACTGGCGTAGACGCCGTGGAAATATTGGCCGTAATGGGCGTAATGAAACTCAGATTCAGCATGAAAATCGCACACGTGCAGACTTTATGATGCTGATCATTAGGCGTAATGCTTCGGGAAATAATGGTGAAGCAACTCCAGATACTGGCTATAGCTGCATTAGAGGGAACCGGGAACGTCAGCCTACATTCCCTCATGAGCTAGGGCATAACTTAAGTGCCCTACACTCGCATGCGAATAACATGGCTCGATCAAGCCGTAATCAACTTCCTCGGAATATGGCTACACTCGTGGGATCAGCCGGTAGAGGGTATCGTGATGTTGCGAACCGCTATTCTAACCCGAATGTTAGGTATCGTGGAGCGACAACAGGTCGCCTTGGCAATCGAGAGAATGCTTTACGTATTAATCGTGCACGTGTTTCACGTTCACGCATCCGCTAATACATTCTAGTAAAAGATTATTCTTAATCCCGATCTCTTCTCAGTGAGAGGTCGGGATTTTTTGAGTAGAGAGAAAGAAAGCCTTTAAAGTGTTTCGATACGGAAGACGACTGGACGGCTATTGACGCAGCTCAGTTCTTCTATTTTCAAAAGCGTATCTCTCAGCAGGCCAAAGGAGCAGGTGTGTAGGCGAAATACCATATCAACAAAGTCTGCATCAGGGTCATTTGGATTAGCGGGGGAGTGTGTGCCGGAAATACCGATGCCTTTATCTGCCAAAACGGTTGCGATTTTGGCGACGACTCCAGGCTCATCTGTCACATCAAAGCGGACATAATAGGCTGTCTGCGTGTCATCTATCGGGATGAGTGTGCCGCTGTCTTTATAGGGAAGAAATCCCCGGCTTGTGTCAGCATTTCTTAACCCTCTGGCAGCTTCGATTATATCAGCCACAGCAGATGATGCAGTGGGATTCTGTCCAGCCCCGCGTCCATAAAAGAGAGAGTCGCCGAGTTTGTCGCCTTTAAGAGCCACAGCATTAAAGACGCCGTTTACACTGGCCAAGATGTGGTTTTGAGGGATGAAAGATGGCTGAGTTCGGATTTCGACTGCTCCGTTCTCGTGCTGTCTCACGATGCATAAGAGCTTGATCACGTAGCCGAGCTCTTTTGCAAAGTTAATGTCAATAGGGCGCACCATTTCTATCCCGCGGACATAGATTTGTGCGGGATCGATAGAAAAGCCGTAGGCGAGCGTGGCGAGTAATATGGCCTTATGTGCTGCGTCCCAGCCGTTGACATCTAGTGTTTCATCAGCTTCTGCATAGCCAAGTTCTTTCGCTTCGGCCAAAGCTTCAGGATACTGAAGCCCACCCTCAGTCATGCGCTCTAGAATGTAATTTGAGGTGCCGTTAATGATACCGGTCATCGATTGGATATGATTTCCGACGAGAGATTCTTGGACTGCCTTAATTATGGGGATACCTCCAGCGACTGCGGCTTCGAAGTAAATCGGGGCTTTGTGGGTGCGGGAGAGTTGAAATAACTCTTCTCCTCTTTCTGCTAAGAGGGCTTTGTTTCCTGTGACGACTGGCTTTCCAGCACGCAATGACGCTGCGACAAGGTCAAAAGCCGCGCTGGTGCCTCCAATGAGTTCGACCACGATACTTACATCAGGATCGTTCACGAATTCGTCTGGATCAGTGATGATAAGATCGTTATTGATGTCGATTTCGCGTGCTCTACCGCTATTTTTTACAAGTGCACGAGCGATATGAAGACTGATGCCGCCGGTGCGTTGAGCAATTAATTCAGCATTTTCTGATAAGGTCTGAGCGACGCCTGAGCCTACTGTGCCGAGGCCTGCAAGGCCAATTCCGATGGAAGATGAAGTCATTTTGTGAAGACTGAATGAATCAGATTGAGACGGCAATCCTCGATATGCGTGACAGAGTAGATAAGATGAGACATTGACAGGTTCAGGGTGACTTTCTTAGAGTGCTAGGGAAATCTTTAAACCCTGCGTTTACACTCCTAATGAGCGATTCTGAAAACACTCCGTCTAATGTCCCACAGCCAATGAAGAGAACGACGGCAGTTCCTTTGAAAAAAGAGACTGTCCGCGTCACCCTTAAGGCTCCAGGTGCCCCAGCTGGTGCGCCAAAGCCACCTTCAGGTCCTCCGACACCCCCTCCAACTCTTGGTGGCTCACCACAACCGCCGTCAGCTCCTGTCACAGCTGCGCCAGTAGCGCCAGGTTCGCCAAAAGCGAAGGTCTCTAGCGCCCCTGTCGCTGTTCCTCCGTCTGCACCCGCGCCTGCGCCGAGTGCTCCACAGCCTGCTGTTCCAGCACCAGCTCCTACAATTAAGCTTAACACGCCAGCTGCTCCTACAGGTCCTGCACTGGCTCAGCCTTCGACAGGCCCAGCTACGATCTCCTTACCTAAGGCGACTGTTCCTATGAGCCCGACCGCAGCTCCTGCCTCTACTATGGCAACTGCTGCTTTCGATGAAGATGATGAAGATTATGAAGAAGAGGAGAGCGGTGCAGCTGGTATTGTCGCAGCCATTGCTGCGGTTGCAGCTATTGGCCTCGTTATCGTCCAAGCTATGATTCACAGTAAATTGTTTGATTCATACAGCCCGTTCTAATCCCCCTTTTTTCATCTACTATCATGATCGGAACTATTATTTCTATCCTCCTCGCAGCGGCCGTTATCTACTTAACACTTAATACAGGTGCCTAAGTAGAATTCATTTTCGCCTAGAGATTTATTCCATAGGAGCTACCTATACGGTTAGTTCTTCAGAATTTTATAAAAGAGCCACATCCTTTAGGGTGTGGCTCTTGACGTGTCTGAAATGACGCGCATACTCATCACATGGCTCAAGAATTTAATGAACAGAATTTTGAAACAGCGGTCCTCAAATCAGATAAGCCCGTCCTAGTGGACTTCTGGGCTGAGTGGTGTGGACCGTGCAAGGCGATTGGACCGATCATCGATAAAGTCGCAGATGAGTTGGGTGATTCTGCAGTTGTCGGGAAGTGTGAAGTCGACACGAATCAGGCTCTTGCATCTCAGTTCGGAGTTCGCTCCATTCCAAATCTCCTCTTTTTCAAGGATGGAGAAGTGAAAGATCAGATCGTAGGTGCAAATGTCACAGTCGAGCAGCTCAAGGAAAAGCTCGCAGCGCTTTCATAGTTTCAAAGAATTCTACCTAGATAGACGCCTTTTCTCATTCTTGATGGGAAAAGGCGTTTTGCGTTAAGATAGCGTTCTAAATTAGCTGCTGAATGGCTTTTCTGGTTGATATTAAAGCACCCCTGTCAGGCCAGCTAGGATGAGGACTGACTGTTCGCCTCGCTTTACCTTGCTGAGGCCGACACGTGTTTCGGGAAAGAGGGCTCGGGTTGCTGTAGGTCCCACCGTTGGGTCGAAGAGTGCACCTCCTCTAGTAATAGGAGGAAATTCATTAGGTGGTGCAGTGAGTGTTCCTTGAAGGAATCGCCCACCCCACGGATCGACATATCGGACGGTGAATTGGGTGTCTCCTGTGGGGATTTTCTCCGGAACGCTAACGATAGATACGAAGTGGCTCTGAATGAGAATCCAGTTCATCTGTCCAGCTCGACTTTTGCGTGCTACGTAGCGTTGGAGCGTGACGATCGGAGGAAATTTTTTCTTAAGTGAGTGCTTAAGGTTTTTGTGAACACGCTTGAGGAGATCGGTGTTTTTCTCGCGTGTTTTTTGGAAAAATGTGTCGTGCGAGAGTTTTGGTAACCAGCGTCCACGAGATGTTTCATTGGCGACGTCTGTTAAGTCTTTAGCGTTGATTCCACTTCTGCCGTTCCAGCGTTTACTGTTCTTGTAGTAAGTTGATGGTCTGCTGCCGTATGTTCGGACGATGTAGCGGATCTTTTCGCGGCTTTCTTCTCGCGGAATATCTGAGATGATTTTACGCCATTTTTCCCCTCCATACATGTAAGAGTTATAGAGCGCACAGGGGCCACAAGAATTGGCGAAGACTCTCAGCTGATTTGCAGGAGTCGCTCCCATATTGGGAGCAGATATGAACAGGGGCTGTGCGCAGGCATTCCAGACCGATAAAGAGAGAATGAAGCTTAGGAGGATGCGATGCATGTGACGTTAAGGCGTAGGAGCTGGGACTTCTGGCGGTTCTTGAATAAATGTTCGCTGATTATTCCTCCTAATAACATCTATTTCACCATTTGTATTCTCTACAGATGCAGAAAAGGTAAATCCATCCGCTCTATTCTGAATGCTAGAACTCACAGGGAAACTAAAGCTCTGTGTGTCTCCCGGTTTTAGGAAGGGAATAGAAAATTGGCGATTGGTCACATCGCCATTGATTGTGGCGATGCTGTTGGCGACAGGTTCTGTCCCGCGATTTTCGAAAACAACAACCATCTCACCCGTTCTAGATTCTCCGCTTGGAGGAATGTTTTCTACACCGGCGATGGCGATGTCTGTGATGCCACTCACGTTCGCGTTAAGGGCGCGGAAAGGCGCAATTTCTCCATTCTGTCCGTAGGTTGAATCTGGCCCTTCTAGGCCAGATTCATTGGCGTGCAGGAGCACGAAATCGAGAGTATCCTGAGGAGTCCAATCGGGATTGAGAGAATTGAGTGCTGCAAGAGTTCCTGTGACAACGGGGGCACTCGCCGATGTTCCTGAGAATCTGATGATACGCTCCTCGGGGAAGGCTGAATTAATTTCAAAGCCTGGGGCATTGATGGTGATCGATTCATCTCTATTAGAGAAATCTAGTAGCTCGCCTCTGCCATCGAGAGCGCCTACAGAAACGACATTATCGTAGGCAGCGGGAAAGGCTACGTCGAAGCGTCCATCATTTCCAGATGAGGCGATAATGAGACTCCCATTCGCCGCCGCGTAATTTACGGCATCTGCTAGGACTCCAGAGGCTCCACCGCCGAGAGAGAGATTGATGTAATCGGCACCGCTATCCACAGCTTCTATGATCGCATCGGCTAGGCTGAAGGCATTTGTGATACCACGCTCATCTGTGATGGCGTAAGAGAGTAGATCTGCCGACGGAGCAAGCCCCTCAGCTTGGAAGTGGCTTCCACCAATAAGCGAGGCAGTCGATGTGCCGTGAGTTCCCTTAGGTGCATCTGGATTTTCTCTCAGATCGACTTCAGTGATCTCCTTCGCGAATGTAGAGTGCGGCTCTACACCGCTATCAATGACCGCCACAGTGATACCTTCTCCCCAAGTCAGTGGGCGATCTGCGACTCCTAGCCATTCGAGTAATTGGCGGCCGAAAGGAACTGCTCCTGCCTGAACTCCACCGCCTGTGCCCCCTGGGCGCTTTGGATTGACCAAGTATGTATTGGCATCGCCAATGTAGTCTTTATTTCCAGCAAATAGGGCTGAAAGGCCTTTTCCTCTGAGTCTCACAGCACGGAGAGCGTCAATCGAGTCTACGATTTTAACACCATCGCGGGAAAATTTGTCTAGGAAGTCGCGGTAGTCCTTTTCTCTTTTAAAGCGTAGCACAGTTTCGTCAGAAATGTCCCAATAGCCACGTTTCTTGACCGTTTTCGGTCGCTGACGAGTTTGAGTCGTCTTGGTCGGTGGGCGTAGTCCGCTCGTGTCGACCTGCTCATTCGTAGGTTTGGTCGTATTCTCAGAAGATGTGTTCTCTTTAGCCTGCCGGCTCCCTCCGATAAGATATCCTATCAGAAATGTAATGATGACAGTGCCCAGCAATATTCCAATGATGCGAGTAAGTGAGTGCTGGTTCATGAGATTAAGGTTTTTGAGAATCGTGTGAAAAAGGTATCACTGTGAGACGTCAGAAGCAGCAGAAGATTCCCTCTTTTTTCCCTCAAGAGCTAATATTCTTTGCCTATCTCTTAGCTGTAACAAAATACGGGCTTGTGTCTATGTATTCTGTCCGCAACAAAGTCTCAGCAAATACTCGCACCGAAATGGGATTACTCGAAGAACCTGCATGGCAACACGAAGATCTGGGGAAGCCTCTTCCTGACTCGGATGACGCGTGTTCTGTGGCTTTGCCCACTTGGAACGCAGTCATTGGTTATGAAGAGGGGCGTGAACGCGTGATGAAAAAGCTGCGCTCAGGTTACCCACGTTTCGTCATCAATGATAAAGTGAAGAGGCTGTTTGATGCTGCAACGCGCGATTGTGGGCGCGGAGAAGAGTTGGCTTTTATCTTTGCCTCTCAAGCGATTGCGCAGCGGGCTCAGCGCTATGTAGAGCTACAGAGTGGCTCAGCTAGCCGTGTCGTGAGCTACGAGGGGATGTATGTCCTGCTCGTAGATGCTGCCCAGCAAAAGACAGCTGCTGAGTATTGGCGCTATACTGGAGAGATCATTAGTAGCCGTATGGCAGGTGATGCTCTTGCAGAAGGCATCATTCCGAATCGTTCTGAAGTTCAGGAAAAGCTTCGTGTCGAACTATGTAAGATCAATGGAGCATCTCCTGAGGATGTCTTTTTATTCGAGAGCGGTATGGCGGGCATCTTCGCTGCTCACCGTGCAGTGATCCAGTTGACTCCTGGAAAGAAGACGCTGCAGATGGAATTTCCCTATGTCGATGCTATGCGCGTGCAGCAGAACTTCGGCTCAGGCGCCGTTTTTCTTAATCTCAGTGAAGGAGAGGATAGCGATGAAGCTCTACAACGCATCCGCCGTGGAGAATTTGCAGCAGTCTTTACGGAGATGCCGAGTAATCCGCTGATGCGCTGTGTGAATCTCCCGCAAGTTTCAGAAGCGTGTCGAGCAGGAGATACACCTTTAATAGTAGATGATACTATTTCGAGTTCTTATAACGTCGATGTCATGCCGTATGCGGATGCTGTGACTTCTAGTCTTACTAAGTGGATCTCTGGTAAAGGTGACGTGTGCGCTGGACAGGTGACTCTTAATCCTGATTCTCCACATTATAGTGATCTCCAGAGTCAGATGCATGATATCTGCCAAAGGCACCGCCTATATGTAAAAGATGCACAGCAGTTATTACTGAATATTCAGGATTTTCCGCAGCGTATCCGAAAAGTCAACGAGAATGGTGAGGCTCTGTATGAGCTACTATCGACTCATCCGAAAGTGCAGCAGTGCTGGTATCCTAAAGGGGAGACACTCTATCGGTATGAAGAAGTCAAACGGCCGGCTGGTGGATACGGGGGACTTGTCTCATTCTTAGTAAAAGGAGGTGCCCGTAAGGCTCAAAAGTGTTTCGATTCGTTGGAAATTAGTAAAGGGCCTGGCCTTGGGACTGAATTTTCTCTCGTCTGCCCCTACACACTTCTAGCTCATTATGATGACCTCGAGTGGGCTGAGCACTGTGGAGTCCCTCGGAACTTATTGCGCATCTCTGCCGGTATAGAAGATACGAACGTATTATTAGCACGTGTGAGTGCGGCACTTGATGTTTTGTAAAGATATCTTAACTAAATGGCCTTTGGTTTCAGCAACTGCAGGTCATTGAAAAAAACTGCCGCTTTTGTCATACTTTTTTTCGTTTTTGCGAAATAATTGCAAAAAAGCGACTTTTTTAGTTCGTTAGTTTGTCTAGATCCTTCATTTTGTAGGGATTGGCACCTTTTCGCTTGTAGCAATCAAGCTCTGTGTCAGTTTCATCTTATTCATGATTAAGCAACCCAAACTAGCATTACGCGTCAATGACGATAACCCCAACCACCATCTCTGGAATAATAGAGGAGTTTGGTGGTGTCACCTCACCGTTCACAAGGCCGACTCTACTGCGGAGCGTCTTCGTTTCTCTCTCAAGACTCGAGATGTGAGCAAAGCACGTGAACGCCGTGATCGCATATTTAAAGATATCGCGAAGCATTACGAAGTTGCTGTTTAAGGCCTCTTCTTACGACATATCCCTTTGAAAAAAAATCTCTCAAGAGCTTGTAGCTTGAGAGATTTTTTTTGGTTTAATTTTTCGACGTTTATCACTTTCTAAGCGATTTATGGAATGGATAGCTCAGAGCATACTCTCATAAAGTATGCGCAAGTTCATTGCTCTAAATATTCTTGGATTCACTATGCTCTCAAGCTGCGCTCAGGAGCCTGCACTGGTAAATGTGCAGTCACTTCCAGCTTCAGAGATTTATTTAAAACTATTCGAAGGCAAAGTGACTTGGGACCCGAAAGTAGAGAAGAAACTCTCTGCTGAATGGTCTGTTGCTCACGCTCCTTTCCTGTTAGAGACGAAACGATTCACACAGAACTCTCTCTTATCACAACGGCTCAATCGTCTGCTAGAAGAGAAGTCCGGAGTGAAAATCCCATCTTTGAATAACAGAGGGCAAAAATGGCTATGGTCACAGACGTATGAAGAGGATCCCAGCTACGCTGACTTTAAGTCGGATCTCTATGAGAAAATAGATAAACGCTTTTCGTCTTACTTTGATTCTAGTAGGAAATCTACTATTCGATTGGACGAGGTCGTGTGGGGCGGTGTCGTTCAAGATGGAATACCGCCTTTGAGAAATCCAAAGATGATCTCTGCTAAACAGGCTGATTACTTAGGAGATGACGATATTGTCTTTGGGATCGATGTCGATGGAGACCAAAGGGCGTATCCTAAACGCATCTTAGCTTGGCATGAGATGTTTACAGATACGATTAAAGGGATTCCTCTCGCTGGTGTCTACTGAACGCTTTGCGGAACAGTGGTTCTGTATGAATCACGTTATAAAGGCGTATCCCATCAGTTAGGGACGAGCGGATTCCTCTATCGTTCGAATAAGCTCATGTATGATAAGAAGACTTCGTCTCTCTGGAATACTTTGCAGGGTAAACCAGTTGTGGGTCCACTCGTTGGAAGGGGGATAAAGCTTAGACGGCGAAGTGTCGTCACTACGACTTGGGCTACCTGGAAGGAGCGGCACCCGCAGACGACGGTCCTATCGCTCGAAACTGGTCATCACAGAGATTATGGAGAAGGCGTTGCGTATAAGAACTACTTCGCCACAGATCAGCTCATGTTCCAAGTGCCAGGGCAAGATAAGAGATTGCCTAATAAGCGCGAAGTCCTGGCTCTGAGAGGACAGGATGGATCATCGCCTGTAGCTCTCGATACGGAATTCTTAAAAAAGAACCCTCTCTACACGGTTAAGGTCGGTGATGATACTGTTGTAATCGTAACAACTCCGTCTGGGGAGACTCGAGCGTTTAACGCTAAAGGTATAGTATTTACTAAGTGGGATGGTGACTCGTATCTCACTGATGAGAGTGGAACCGTCTGGTGGCTGACTGAGAGCTATCTGAAAAAGCGCGGAGCTCATGATAAATTGCGACGTTATCCATCACATCAGTCATTTTGGTTCGGTTGGCATGCTCAGTATCCAGAGACACGTTTGATTCAGTAAACGCGAATGCTGTCTTGGACTTTTGCTAGAATCGCTGCAGAGTCTATCGCATGCGTGCGATGGCTATACGGTATGTCCTTTGGGGCATCGTTATGATTTACTTGGCGCTCGATCTTTTTGTATTTAACGGGCCGTTGAAGCAAAAGATCGAAGCGAGTAAGGTGGGAAGTGCTGAATCTGTTCGAAAAGATAAGGCTCAAGGAATAGTGGCTAAGGCGTATGAGCAGCCGATTTTAAGAAGTCAGGTCGATCACGCTGTTATAGAAGGGCTTTTTCGTGAAGGGCGTTCATTCGATTCTGTATCAAAAGAGGAACTCGGGTGGCGGCGTATCAGTGCTGCGAATGAACTCCTTGATGAGGCTTTATTGCGAAATAAGATCGTTCATAATCTTGCAGACTATCCCGTAGCTGAGCAGGAGATAGATGCTGAGGTTACTCGTTTTACTAAGCGCTTTTCTGATGAGGAAAGCCTCCTGTCTGCACTGACTCAGCAAGGCTATGATGGAATGAAAGAGCTACGCTACAGAGTAGCGGCTCGTCTGCAGCAGGAGAAATACTTAAACGCAAAGATTGCACCAGCTTCAGCTGTTACAGAAGAAGAGGCGCAGTCTTTCTATGAGACATATCGAGCTGACTTCATCGTGCCGGCGCAGCGTAAAGTGCGGCACATATTCTTCGAGCAATTAGATCGCGGTGAGTCGGCAGCTAAACTTTTAGCAGAAAAGACATGGAAGAAGGTAAGAGCGGGAGCTGATTTCGCTGATCTCGCTATGGAATTAAGCGATGACCCTCAGTCTAAGACGAAGGGTGGCTCTCTTGGTTGGATGACTTCTGAGCGAGTTGACCCAGCTTTCACTCAGGCTGTTATGGCGATGAAACAGTCGGACCCTAGAATTATTGTCAGTCGCATCGGATATCATGTTGTAGAGGTGACCGATGTGAAAGAACAGAGAGCGGCTGAGTTCGAGGAGGTCCGTGCAGATATCGTAGCAGCTATCCAACTCGACCGTAAACAGCTAGCTGTGAAAGCCTATCGCGAGCAACTAAGGCAACAGGCTGGTCAGTATGCAGTCGTATTCACAGAAAGCTTAATCGATTGATTTAATCGATAGTTTTCTGTATTCTATCGATTTTATAAATCTCTACTTTTTCCATTTACTCATCACATGACTCACAGAGAAAAAGTCGAAGATTGGAAATCGTTCATCTGCCTACTGGTCGTTCAAACACAGAATGCCTTTAACGATAATTTTGCGCGCTTCTTACTCGTTCCACTCATTGGCTTCTTGGCGAAGCTGCAGATGGATTCTACTGGAGAGTCTTCGCTTAATGTTTTACAGCATGTATTAGCGGTTTTCTTGGTCACACCATTTCTACTATTTTCACCATTTGCAGGCTGGTTAGCAGACCGCTTACCAAAGAATCGTGTGGTCCGCTGGTCTTCTTGGCTACAGATGATCGTGCTAATATCTATGGCGATAGCTCTCTGGCAGAAGAGTTTGTTAGGGGCTTGTGCCGGATTCTTTTTCTTAGCGACACAGAGCGCCTTACTCAGCCCTGCAAAGATGGGGATAGTGAAAGAACAAGTCGGTCAGAAGAAGCTCGCGCTTGCGAGTGGGATGATGGAAATGTGCGTGATCTTGGCAATCCTAGGTGGCCAGATTTGGGCCAGCTTCCTCTTCAGTGCGCGCGTAGAAGTGAGTCATGATCCTTGGGATGCAGCATTCTGGCCAGTCGTCGTTCTGACCTGCACAGGGGTGATCGCTCTGATCACGGCATACGGGATGAAGCTCACACCTGTTCAGAGTAAAACGCCTTTAAGTGCTAAGACTCTCGTCAGTCACTTCTCTGATTTGAAGATGCTCTTCCGGGATTTAAAGCTTGGGCGCCCAGCTTTAATGGTCGCGTATTTTTGGGGATTTGGAGGTTTTTTTAATCTAGTCTGTATCCAGG
>CALFDI010000367.1 GCA_937952875.1 uncultured Verrucomicrobiales bacterium | reverse complement strand
CATCAGACGTCGAGTATTTTCAAAAGAAAGTCGACGCCGAGAACCTCGAATGCTCACTCGTAGCGAAGGTCACAGACACAGGCTATCTTACCATCAGCTGGCGCGGCGAGAAGATCGTTAATCTCAGCAGAGCATTCCTCGACACAAATGGTGTGCAACTTGATACGACAATTAACGTAGCTAGCTCCTCCACAGAGGCCAACAGCTGCCCATTCGCATCGACTCCGGCCTCTCACACTGATTTAGCCACAGCCTTTAAAGACACCATCTCTCACCTGAATAGCGCATCACAGAAAGGACTTGGCGAAATGTTCGACGCCTCCATCGGAGCAGGCACTGTCCTCTGGCCATTCGGCGGAAAAGAACAGCTCACTCCGACCGATGCCATGGTCGCGAAAATCCCACTCATCTCTGGTGACACCACCACCACGACTCATATGTCATGGGGCTTCGATCCTGAGATAGCCCAGTGGTCACCCTATCATGGTGCACTCTACGCTGTAGCTACATCTGTCTGCCGCATCGTCACATCTGGCGCTCAGCTAAGCGATATACGCCTCACACTTCAGGAGTATTTTGAGAAGCTCGGCACTGATCCGACCCGCTGGGGCAAGCCATTCGCGGCCCTCCTCGGAGCATTTAAAGTGCAAGATGCACTCCGCCTCGCCGCGATTGGAGGAAAAGACTCCATGTCAGGGTCTTTCAACGAGATCGACGTCCCACCCACTCTCGTCAGCTTCGCCCTCGCACCAGGCAGCACAAAGAATGCGACCAGCCCAGAGTTCAAGTCTCCTGATGAAGACATCTACTTCCTGCAGATCGAACGTGATGACAATCACATCCCTGATCTCGCACAGCTCAAAGCTGTGAGTGACGCCATATACGAAGGAATCAGTAATGGAACGATCACCTCCGCACACAGCTTAGGCCGTGGCGGCATAGCAGAAGGCCTCACTAAGATGGCGCTCGGTAATACGATCGGAGCAGTTCTTTCGACGGACCTTGATCTCATCCAAGAACGCCACCTTTCCTTCATCATCACCGCTAAGAGTGAAATAACTGGAGCATGGCAAAAAATCGGCGTCACATCACACGAAGCACGCATCACAACTGAAGACACGCAGTTGACTCTCTGCGAACTCAAAGACGCGTGGACCACGCCACTCGAATCCACCTACCCTACTCAACAAGCCCCCACTCACACAGAAGTAGCCACATTCGTTCATTCGAGCGATTTGACACCTGCAGTATCCAAGGAGAAAGCAGCTCCAAGGGTCATCATCCCAGTCTTCCCTGGGACGAACTGTGAATACGATACGGCTAAGGTCTTCAACGAGGCTGGAGCTAGCGCGATCACACAAGTCTTCCGAAATCAAACCTCTGAAGCTGTCGAACAATCTCTCGCAGCCTTCGCTGCAGAAATCCGAAATTCTCAGATCCTGATGCTCCCAGGCGGATTCAGCGCGGGTGACGAGCCTGATGGATCTGGAAAATTCATCGCCACTGTGCTTCGCAATCCACAAGTCGCAGATGCAGTGATGGATCTCATTAAGAATCGTGACGGACTCATTCTAGGAATCTGCAATGGCTTCCAAGCGCTCATTAAGACCGGGCTCGTCCCATACGGAGAAATTCGTGACCTCACAGATGCTGATCCGACTCTCACATTCAATGACATCGGCCGCCACATCTCGACTTACCAAAATACCCGTATCTCGAGCAACCTCTCACCATGGTTAGCAAACACTGGCGTCGGAGATGTTTACAACGTCCCATTCTCCCACGGTGAAGGAAAGTTCTATGCAACTCCAGAAATGATCGAGACTCTTGCAGAGAACGGTCAGATCGCGACTCAGTATAGTAATGCGAACGGAGAAGCCTCCATGGACATTTCACATAATCCGAATGGTTCCGTCTACGCTATCGAAGGCATCACCAGCCCAGATGGACGCATCTTCGGAAAGATGGGCCACAGCGAACGTCGCGGCAAAAACCTCGCCAAGAATATCCCTGGAAATAAACACCAGCCTCTCTTCAAAGCTGGCGTCGAATATTTCCTCTAAAGTCAAATACCTATCAAAAGCCCTCACGCTCAACACAAGCGTGAGGGCTTTTTTATAAAGGAATAGCTTACGCCTCGCGCACAATCCAAAGCGCTGAATAGTCATTCGCTGGTTCAAAGCCACCAGAGAACTCAAGGTGATTCCCCGTAAGAAGGTTCAGGTAAGATCCTTTTCCTAACAGAGACTCCACCCAATCGAGAGAAAGACTCTTCGGCCCAGCGGTAAAATTAAACCAACACAGAACAGTCTGATTATCTGTCTCTCGGGTGAAGGCAAAACTCTCTGCATCTGTCGCATGAATGATCTGTGCAGCATCAGGATGAAAGGCTCTAACAGTCCTACGCACGCGTAGCATGTTAGAATACATTCCAAAAATGTAGGCATGACCTGTTCCAGCAACTGAGATTGCGCTTTCGAGTTCACCTCGCTCCCAACGCCTTCGATTTCCATCGCGATTCTCCCCCTTTTCCATCCCCTCTTGCCACGTGTGTTCTCCCATCAGGCTATGGAAGTAGACCGCAGGAATTCCCTGAAATGCAAGAGCCACTGCCTGCGAGCACAAGAATCGTCGCATCCCTCTACGATCATCGTCAGGATCAGACAGAGCGTCTCGATAGGTAATATTGAGTTCGTAGGGAGCTTTCGATCCATCAGGCAGCGTCCGCATATTGACACGCCCTCCTCGCTGCTCAGTCTGCTGAACCAGCCACATAACGTCTTCATCTGGCACAAGTGACTGAATTGGACGAACGCCAATGCCATCGTGACAGGCTGTAAAATTGAGATACGTGCATTCATCTGGCAACACATCCAGCTGCGCCGCCCATTTCTGAATCGCACTCGAATCATTTTTCAATAACCCGTGCAGAAGAAGCGGAGGAAGCGCAAAGTTATACACCATATGAGCCTCGTCACCTTTTCCGAAATACGAGATATTCTCGTCATGCGGCACATTCGTTTCTGTTAGAAGAATCACTTGAGGGGCCACGATCGTTAAAACATCGCGCAACACTTTTACCATCTCATGAGTTAAATCATGATGAATACAGTTCGTCCCAATCTCTTTCCATAGAAAAGCGACAGCATCTAGTCGAACGAGTCGAGCGCCACGCTCAACATACATGAGCAGAATATCGAGAAACTCAAAGAGCACATCTGGATTCTCCCAATTGAGATCAACTTGATCCGCAGAAAAGGTTGTCCACACATGCTTCGTTCCCTCACTGGTCTCGACAGGCGTTAAGAGAGGCCACGGCCTCGGCCTAGTCACACGACTTAGATCCACTTCAGGATCAACGGCTATAAAATATCCATCTCCAGGTGATCGACCTAACAGATAGTTTTTAAACCATTCACTGTGAGCCGAGCAATGGTTCAACACCAAGTCAAACATCAGGGAATACCGATTCCCCAATAGCTTCATATCATGCCATGTGCCTAACGCTGGATCGACCACACGGTAATCAATCACTGAGAATCCACCATCAGAAGACGCAGGGTTAAACGGCAAAATGTGAACTGAATTGATAGCACCCGCTAGCTTCTCATCACAAAAAGAACGCAGCGTCTCTAAAGGAGCCTCTCCTTCAGCATGCACCATATCCCCATATGTGATGAGAACCGCATCCTTCTGACTCCAGAGTTCTGGCCGTGCAGCACTACGAGCCTCCACCATAGAATACCTCTCGATCAAGAGAGAGAGACGAGTCATCAGCTCTATTGAACTGGTTGCCCCATAAATCCGCTCCAACCTTTGATGAATTCGCGCGAGACAACGCTCCTTACTTTCCTTCATTATTTACTGAATTCTTCGTAGTCTTCCTCTACAGCATTTAACAACTGATCGAATATGTCAGGGATCGCGCTCTGCACGCGACTCCAACTCGGAATAAAGGGAGTCTCCATCGGAGACTCTAAAAAGCGGTCCCCAGCCTTGATCAAATTCTCAGCGAATAACTCTACAGCCTGCTCCTCCTTATGCACATCGACAGATAAGCCATTAATCGCAGCATCGTTCTTATACATCTCGACGAAGTCTAAAGCGGTTCGATAATACGATGCCTTCAGTGCACGGAATGTCTCCGAAGTAAACACCACTCCTTTAGTCGCTAGCTTTCTAAAGAGGAGCTTGGAAATATCGATCGACATTTTTGACAAGCCCTTTTCCTTATCCTCGAGGGACATATCTTGGTGCTTGTGGTCATACACCTCAGCTATATCGACTTGGCAGATCTTATTCGGAGAATAGTTCCGATGCATCTCTGAGAGCACTCCGACTTCTAAGCCCCAATCAGACGGCAGCCTGATATCTGGAATCACATCTTTTCTAAAAGAAAACTCACCTGCTAGTGGATAGCGAAATCCATCCATATACCGAAGGTAATCTCCTGGAGAGTCACGACCAAGAACCTGCTCCAAAGCTCTCAATAGAGGTGTCACTAAGAGCCTAGTAACACGACCATTTAACTTCCCATCAGACAGACGAGAATAATAGCCTTTTGAAAATTGATAGCTGAACTGCGGATTCGCTACTGGATAAATGAGGCGCGCCAAAAGGCTTCGATCATAGGTGAGGATATCACAATCATGTAGAGCAATCGCCTCAGCACGTCCTGTCGCGAGAGTGTAGCCTAGACAATACCACACATTCCGCCCTTTCCCCTCCTCTTCAGGAGCAAGCCCCATGTCTTTCAGCTTTTGATCAATCGCCCTCAAGCGCGGCCCATCATTCCAGAGAACCTTATGCCGCTGTGGAAGCTCCGAGAAAAAGTCGAGAGCGTGTTTGTATTCGTCTGACGTCGAACGGTCTAACCCAATGACGATATCGCCCAGATAAGCCGCACCTTTCAGCTCATCTACGATATGAGGAAGAGCCTTCGTTTGAAGCTCTGAATAGAGAGACGGCAAGATCAGCCCCATTGGCCGCGTCTTTGAAAACTCTGTAAGCTCAGCTTCTAATTCAGCAAGCGGTCTTTGTGTGAGATTGTGGAGAGTAGTGACAATGCCACCTTGATGAAAATCAGCCATATAAAGAATGAGGGAAAATAGGGAGAGAGCCTCAGAGTTCGAAAAAGCTACGCGTAAGCAGAGCTAAAACCATCAGAGACTCATCAATTAAGCGCATACTGTGCCAATTCTCAAAACACTCATGCGTGAAAAAATGAAATAACAGTCATTTTAGGTCTTGATTAATTAAGATTGCCTGATAGTCAAGATATCCGTGACTTTACTGAACACAGCGTTGCCACATAAAAATGTCCTCTGAGACGTCACCAAAACCCCATTCACAGCCGTGACTCATCCGCATACACAATCCCCGAAGCCTACTCTCCAAGACTCAGCCACACAGCGTCCTTGGTGGAAGTTCTGGGCAAGTGCCAATAACGCAGCAAAAAAGCCGCAAACCGCTAAAAAGCTCTACGTCAAGATCGAGCCCGCAGCTCAGAAGAAACAAAAGAAAACTATGAAGACACCTGCACCTATGGTCCCAATCTCTGAGCAGAGCATTTCCCGGGTAGAGCCTCGCGTAGTGAGTCGCAATACGATGCCTAGCCTAGAGCCTATGCCTCTCACTTATGCACTGCGGCATTTAAAAAACTCGAATGATCACTTGAATGCCACACTAGGCCATATTTCTCACAGTCTAGATGCATCAGCCAATCGTGATGAGAAAGTTCTCAATACTCTCGGTAAGATGGATCAAACAATGATTCATACTGCTGCAGTCTTTGCAAAAAGCGTCAAGTCTACGGACGAAACCATTCGCGAAGTCAGCACACACATCGAATCATCGACAAAAGCCTTTGATGACATTGTCACACGCCTTGATAAGAGTGAGAGAGATAATCGCGAAGCATACGCAGCTCTCCAAAAACGATCAAATCTGATTCACACACTGCTGGGTGCAGCCCTTATTGCAACTACTGTAGCGCTCTACATGATGAATGCATAGAGCAAATCATTTTGACTTTCATACTAACAAATTAGTCTAAATATCCTGATATCGACCAAAAGTCCGGCGGCAATGAGTCAAACTTCATTGTCACCGGGCTTTTCTTTTTCTCTATCATCCGTTAATTGAACTCCCTATATGCATTGGTTCGAAGCAATTATCCTCGGCATCATCGAAGGACTCACTGAATACCTCCCTGTCTCATCTACTGGCCACCTCGTGGTCACCATGAGATTGATGGACATCGGTATTGGTGAGAATAAAGATGCAGCAGACGCCTTTTCTATAGCCATTCAAGGTGGAGCGATTCTCGCCGTGCTAGGCCTCTATTGGCCTAGAGTTATACAAATGATTAAGGGGCTTTTAGGAAAAGATGCCCTCGGCCTAAAGCTTGTCATTGCGCTCGCCGCCGGATTCCTTCCTGCTGCAGTCATTGGGCTAGCACTTAATGATCTGATTAAGCAGCATCTCTTCGGCCTCCAGCCTACAGTTTTCGCATGGATCGTAGGAGGAATTGGCATTCTCTTTTTTGCAAAAAGTCGAAAAGGCAAAAGTGCTGACGAAGGAATAGACCTCGCAGACATTACCTGGAAAATGGCACTTATCATTGGATTTGCTCAATGTGTCGCCATGTGGCCAGGCACAAGCCGGTCACTGATGACGATTATCGGAGGGCTCTGCGTTGGACTCTCTCTGAGGTCAGCTATCGAGTTTTCCTTTCTCTTAGGCGTCGTGACTCTCGGAGCAGCTACAGCCTATGATAGCCTGAAATACGGAGAGATCATGCTGACAGAATTCGGCCCACTGAATTTGATTCTCGGTTCAGTCTTCGCCTTTATCTCTGCAGCTATCGCTGTGAAATGGATGGTCGACTATCTTAACAAGAACGGTCTCGCTATCTTTGGCTGGTATCGCATTGCCATCGGCCTCTTCGTAGCGACTCTCCTCGCCACGGAAGTGATCTCAGCTTGAGATTACAGCAGCATTTGCGTAAACTCTAAGATATGAGCAGAAGGCGACGCAAAAAAAAGAAAACAACGTCTCTCTGGCCGCGACTCATCGCCATCACTTCTGCATGTGTCATCCTGCTCCTGTTTGGCGGCTACCAGTGGATACGCTCTTATCTTAAGAGCGATGACTTTCGACTTTTTCTCAGCCAACGCATCGGTGAAGAACTCAATACTGACGCCAATTTTGCCCCCTTCTCATGGAATGGCCTCAGCGTCAAAAGCCCTACCTTTACAGCCAGTGAGGGCGCAATCGAAGCAGATACGATTCAAGCAGAATTCCGACTCAGTGGCATCAAACGCGGAGTCTGGGAAATTCCACTTATTCGAATAGAGTCACTGTCCATTCACGGGCTTCCTTCAGCACGTGAAGAAAATTCACCCTCATCTGACCCCACCGGTTTCATTGCGCGCTTCATTCCACAGAAAGCCGAATTCAAAGATATCGTCGTTCCAGATCTTAATATCGAAATCAATGAAACCTCTCT
>CALFDI010000366.1 GCA_937952875.1 uncultured Verrucomicrobiales bacterium | reverse complement strand
GATGGAAATGCAAGATCGTCCTTGATGAGTAACTCACCGTTTCTATCGTTCCTTCAGAACGCAAAATGGTTGTCGGGGTGCTCCCCGGGTTGCACCCGGGACTATGGTCTTTAGCCCTTTCAGGGCATTCAGCTATGTTTTTAAATAGTTCCAAGGTATCCAGATTTACATCGCTACTTGAAAAATCGTAACGCGCTTTTCTGGCTAGGCGACACTTCATAGCAAAACCACCTCATAGAGTTGAATCTAACCATACGTCTCTCGTTTTGGATACCTATGACCCAGTGATTGTAATCTCATTCTATCCTGTCACTCTGTCATCAATGACTTCCCTTGATCTTTTCGGCATTCTGATGGTGCTCGCTGCAGCGTGTGCATTCATTAATCATCGTTTTGTAAAATTGCCGGCGGCGATCGGGATTATGGTGCTGTCTTTAGTTGCGAGTATTCTCCTGCTTCTCGTCAGCTTAGTCGTTCCGGGATTAGCGGAGACGATGAAGTCCTTTGTCGAGTCCATCGAGTTCGATGATACTCTGATGGAAGGGATGCTTAGCTTTCTTCTTTTCGCCGGCGCTCTTCATGTAAATCTAGATGATTTAAAGAAGGAGTGGGGATTAGTGATGGTGTTGGCAACGGTGGGAGTCGTCGTTTCAGCCTTTCTTATTGGCTTTATCACCTTCGGCCTCGCTGATGTGATGGGATTTCAGATTCCCTTCATTTGGTGTTTAGCCTTTGGTGCCTTGATCGCGCCGACAGATCCAGTCGCCGTTCTCGGGATTCTCAAAAGCGTAGGCGCTCCGAAATCTCTCGAAACAAAAATCACGGGAGAGTCTTTGTTTAACGATGGTGTGGGAGTTGTGGTCTTTCTCGCGATTCTCGCGACTATGGGGACTGCTGGTGGTCATGGAGATGCAGATGCGCTGAGTATCGCCAAGCTCTTTGTCATCGAGGCAGGTGGAGGAATTCTTCTCGGTCTAGCCGCAGGATATGGGTGCTATCGTCTCTTGCGCTCTGTCGACGCTCATCAGGTGGAGGTCTTACTTACCATCGCGCTCGTAGCTGGTGCGTCTCGCTTTGCCCATGCGACTCATGTGAGTGGTCCACTCGCGATGGTTGTTGCAGGATTACTTTTGGGAAATCATGGTCGTAGCTTTGCTATGAGTGATGATACACGGGATCACTTAGATAAGTTCTGGATGCTGCTCGATGAGACCTTAAATGCTGTTCTTTTCATGCTCATCGGCCTCGAGTTGTTTGTTCTGGAGCTTGGACCTAAAATTTTGCTCTTCAGCGCGTGTCTCATCCCGCTGAGCCTGCTCGTCCGCTTTATCGCAGTGGCTGGTCCAGTGACGGTTTTGAAAAAGGTCCGCACCTTCTCTCCAGGGGTGATCAAGATTCTGACCTGGGGAGGCCTCCGTGGTGGGATATCGATCGCATTAGCCCTCTCGCTGCCACCTGGGCCAGAGCGTGATATCCTGCTGACTGCAACCTACGTAATCGTCGTATTTTCTGTTGCGGTGCAGGGGACCACTCTGAAGGGACTGATTCAAAAGAACCTTCCTGCTAGCTCTCCTCCTGCAGACTCTGGGCATTAGGAATTAGACGTATCGCGAATCCTGATTCATACTGATTATCATGAGATCCATCTCCAGGGCGTCGCTGCTCGCTCTTCTTCTTTCTGTTTTCGTTTCCTGCTCTGGTAGTGGTGGCGGAAATACGCAGCGGGCACAAAAACTACGCTCTATAGGCTATGATGCAGTGCCTCTCCATGCGGCGAAAGGGCGAGATAGTCGAGTGGGGGTAGATGCTCTGGTTAATGAAACACCTGTGAGTCTTCTAATCGATTCAGGGGCGAATGCTTCACGCATCTCTGAAGAGGTCTCAGCGACGGCGAACCTTAAGCGCCGCGAGGGGACAGCTGCAATCAGTCGCGGTGCGCTCGGTCGTCCGATCCGCATCTATCAAGGCATCGGTAGTCTTACGGTGGGTGATCTGACTGTTGCGCCTTATCTTTTCTCGATAGGTGATGGGACGAAGGGGCCTACGGCTGTCGGTCTATTCGACGGTCATATCGGATCAGATGGGCTGGGACTTATGAGTGGCTTAGTAGATGTCGGGAGCGGTTCTATCTGGCTCCCAAGTAGTGAGGCAGAAAATGTGCGCGATGGCGTGATTGGTCCGCTCGGGTATCAAGATGGTCTCGGCCTGATAGCTAAGAAATTCTCACTCGCTCAGAACTCTGCACACTTCGTGATCGATACAGTGGTGAATGGGAAAAATGCAGCTTGGGTGATCGATACGGGGGCGGAGATATCCCTCGTCACAGAGAGTAGTGCGAAGCGCCTGGGGATTTCTTCACGACCGTCGAAGGTGACTATCCTCGATGCCCATGGAGACCGTGCGCCGATCTCTGTTGGGATGATTCCAGAGATCCAGTTCGGTGGTTTTACAGCTGTGGGTCTTCAGGTGGGTGTCTCTAGTTTACCGTCGCTCGGGAAATACTTTAAGAATTCTCGAGGGAAATCAGTCGATGGCATCTTGGGTATAGACTTTCTCCGGCAAACGGGAGCACTCATCGACGCGAAATCACAGATTCTTTATATTGGAAACCGATGAACTTGAGCACTTTCGAAATAATGGATCCGCACCTCCTCCTCGGTCTGGTGAATACAGAGCTGAGGAATCACGCGGAGTCTCTAGAAGACCTCTGTAAAACACATGGATTAGACCAGGAGGCACTGGTCCAGAGACTCGCTTCTGTCGACTACGAGTATATGTCAGAGATCAATCAATTCCGCTAAGCGCTCTTAGCGAGGCTTGCTGAGCATGAATTCATTGCCCTCTGTGTCACAGCAGAAGGCCAGATGCGCAGGCTCTTCTTCTGTGTCTTGGATCGGCTTGAGGAGCTGCCCTCCAGCAGAGACGATCTCTTCTGCAGACGCTCTGATATCATCGACGCTGAGACTGATGCCTGTCCACGTTCTCTTTCCCTCACCGCCAGAGTGGAGATAGAGGAGGCCGCCGCCGATGTGGACTTCACACCCAGCTGGTGTGAGGGTGCCAAGTTCTGCACCGAGTGATTGGTAGAAAGAACGAGCGCGATCAATATCGGCGGCCCAGATTACGTATTTGATTTGAGAAATAGTCATGAGAAAGAGTTGAGTCGGAATGCTAAGAAAAAGGCCGCTATTGCAAGAGCTGCGACGATGCCCCAGCCGTAGAGAGGAAAGGATGATGATGCAGGTGAGGGAGTGGTTTTTCCTGTGATCGACTGACTTAATAGTAGCTGTGATGTGCCTGTTTGCACTTCCCAGATGGTCCACTCCTTTTCGATCATCTGGCTAACGATCAGAGTGGCG
>CALFDI010000365.1 GCA_937952875.1 uncultured Verrucomicrobiales bacterium | reverse complement strand
ACAACTGAATCAGACGGATACTCCGCTGTTCAGGTTGGCTATGATGATCAGAAAGAGCATCGCGTAAATGCTCCAGACCTTGCTCGTTTCAAGAAAGCTGGCTCATCACCTAAGCGTTTCATCAAAGAATTTCGTTTCGATTCAGATGCAGACCTTCCTAACACAGAAGAAGCTCACCCAGGTGCAGCCCTTTTCGCTGACGGCCAGTTCGTCGACGTTATCGGCACCACTAAGGGTAAAGGTTTCCAAGGTGTTGTTAAGCGCTACAACTTCGCAGGTCAGCCTGATGCTCACGGTCACATGATGCACCGTAGAACAGGTGCTGTCGGTGCTGGTTCTACACCAGGTCGTATTTGGAAAGGCCAGAAGATGCCAGGTCGTCACGGTGTTTACTCACGCACGACTCAGTCTCTCAAAGTCGTCCAGGTTCGCCCGGAAGATAATGCAATCCTCATCGCTGGTAACGTTCCTGGTCACAATGGCCAATACGTCATCGTTAACCCTTCTATTAAGAAGCCAGCAGCCAAGTAATTTAACACCCTCTAACACTTTAGAAAGGATACCACTCACATGGCAAAATCACTCACAATCGCTGACGCCCAAGCCGCAAATATCGTCATAGTCGACGAAAAAGGCAAAGGCGATCAGGCCGTGCACGACCTCGTCGTCGCATACCAAGCTAACCGCCGTCAAGGCAGTGCAAACTCCAAGACCCGTGGAGAAGTTAAGTGCACAAACAAGAAAATGTATAAGCAGAAGGGCACTGGTAACGCCCGTCACGGCGACAAAGGCGCCCCGATCTTCGTCGGTGGTGGAGTCGCATTCGGCCCACGCCCACGTGACTACTCTAAGAAGGTTGGTAAAACAACTCGTCGCCTCGCACTTCGCAAGGTTCTCGGAGTTCGTCTCGCTGAAGGATCAGTTGTTTCTGTTCCATCATTTGAAGTTGCTTCTGGTAAGACCAAGGACTTCATCGCTGCTGCCAAAGACATCTCAGACGTTCGCAAGACTCTCATCGTTGCTGCTCAGTTCGATGAGAAGACATACCTTGCTGGTCGTAATGCTAAGAACATCCTCTTGATGACTGCTGCAGAAGTAAACATCGAGCAGATGCTTCACGCTGACACTATCGTTCTCGTAGAGGACGCATTCGAAACTCTCGCCGCACGCACGGCTTAATCAATAAAGAGAAAATCAATATTTTATGAAGGATCTATATCAAGTCATCCGCAATGTGCGCCTGACCGAGAAGGCTTCTCTCCTCGGCGAGATGAATAACGAGTATGTTCTCGAGTGCGAGCCTAAGGCGAACAAGCTCGAGATTAAGCAGGCTGTCGAAAAGCTTTTCGGCAAGACTGTGCTCGATGTCCGCACTGCTAACTACAGCGGTAAGGCAAAGCGTCAGCGTCGTGCTGATGCTGGTCGCACCGCACATTGGAAAAAAGCAATCGTCCGTCTCAAAGAGGGCGACACACTCGACCTCATCTAATTTTACACATTCATACTTTCCTCCGCGCCATCTCATGGGGCAGGGGAGAGTCGCTGCAAAACCGAAACCAAATTCGTAAAGAATAGCGAACCATGCCACTCAAAACATATAAGCCGTTTACTCCATCTAACCGCTACAAGCAGCTCCCTTCATTCGAAGAGATCACGACTAGCAAGCCGGAGAAATCCCTCCTGACTCCTCTCAAGAAGTCTGGTGGTCGTAACAACTCAGGTAAGATCACATGTCGCCACAAAGGTGGTGGACACAAGCGTCATTACCGTATCATCGACTTCAAGCGTCGTAAGCTCGATATGCCTGCAACAGTGCAGTCTATCGAATATGATCCGAACCGCACATGCCGTATTGCCCTTCTTAAATATGAAGACGGCACAAAGGCATACATCCTCGCCCCTGTTGGTCTCGAGGTAGGTGCTGTTGTCACATCTGGTGCAGATGCTGAGCCTAAGCCAGGCTGCGCAATGCCTCTCTCAGCTGTCCCACTCGGAACAGCTATTCACAACATCGAACTCGTCCCTGGTGCCGGTGGTCGTATCGCACGTGCTGCTGGTCAGCTCGCAGTTCTCTCAAACAGAGAGCAAGGATACGCCCTCATCAAGATGCCATCTGGTGAGATTCGTAAGATCAAGGACACATGCTTCTGCACAATCGGTCAGGTCGGTAACCGTGATCACATGAACGAAGTATCAGGTAAGGCTGGTCGTTCACGCTGGCAGGGTATCCGTCCATCTGTCCGCGGTATGTGTATGAACCCAGTCGATCACCCGAACGGTGGTGGTGAGGGTAAGTCCAAGTCTGGTGGTGGTCGTCAGCACCTCAAGTCACCTTGGGGTCACGTCAAAGGTCAAAAGACTCGTCGTAAGCGTAAGGCTTCAGACAAGTTCATCATCCAAGACCGTCGCGAAGCTAAGAAGCGCTAATCACCTAACCCTCTTAACTAGAAACATTTCATTATGCCACGTTCTCTTAAAAAAGGCCCATTCATTTGCCAAAAGCTCCTCGCTAAGATCGATGCAGCTGTTGAATCAAAGGATCACAAGCCAATCAAAACATGGAGCCGTAACTCCATGATCACACCTGACTTTGTCGGACTGAACTTCATCGTTCACAATGGCAAAACATTCGTCCCTGTTTTCGTTTCTGAAAACATGGTCGGACATAAGCTCGGTGAATTTTCTGCTACGCGTATTTTCAAGGCGCACGGCACTGTTGGTAAGAAGTAATTCTTCCTAGCTCTTTAACGATCCACTTTTCCACTCTCATGCTTTCCAATAACAGACACATTCTTACCGGAGCAGCTATGCTGTTTCTGGCTGGAGTGATGCCTGTTGTTGCTCAGCAGGGGACGGCGAGCTCGCAACGCGAGCAAGCTCTGGAAAAGCAGATCGTTCAATTGCGCAGACAAAATAAGGCTCTTCAGCTGAGCCTCGCTGACGCGAATCGTTCATCTCGTGACAATGCACTCGCATTACAGAGCATGAAAGACCGCCTGACCTCACTCGGTCGGAATGTGTTTGGCACACGTGATGAGTCTCTTATCGAGGCAAATAACAGTGTCTCCGCACTCACTGAGCGAAATCAGGAAATCGAACAAGCGACCCACTCCTTAGTGGGGAATATTCAAGCATATCTGCGGACAGCAGTCGCATCTGACCCGGATTTGAGATTAAAAGTGGAAGAATCCATCAGAAATCTTGACTCCGTGCTCGGCCTGCGCCAAAAGCCGCGCCCCCAAGTAGCAGTTGGCACCTTAAAAGATGCCAAAGTTACCAGTGTAGACAGTGAAAGCGGTATGCTCGTTTTTAATGTCGGACATGATATCGGTGCTCGCATCGGTATGACATTTACGCTTCGCCGTGGCGATCAAGCCATAGGAGAAGCAACCATAGTCGACGTCAGATCCACAGTTTCCGGAGCATTCGTCGACACCCTTAAAGACCAAACAATTACTGCGAGGCACGGTGACACCGTGTCCCTCAAGACGGTTAATAGACCGTAATAGTTACCCACCTCTCAACATATCATCTAATGGACGTTGTCTCTACATACAAATACGCTCGCGTATCGCCAAAAAAGGCGCGCGATGTCGCTCGCGAAATTCAAGGCTTACCGGTATCCGATGCCCTTGATATTCTGACTTTCACACCGAAGAAGGCAGCTTTCCTCATTAACAAGACACTGAAGAGTGCTGTTGCAAATGCTGAGAACAACTTTGAACTCGATGCAGATACTCTCATCGTAGGTGAAGCAACTATTGGCGAAGGCCCAGCCTTCAAGCGCTTTAAGCCACGTGCTCGTGGATCAGCAGGTGCTATCCGTAAGCGCACGTCTAACATCCGCATCGTTCTTCGTGAGAATGAAGAAGAGGAAGTAGAGGCTGCACCAAAGAAGAAGGCTGCTAAGAAGCCAGCCGCTGCAGCTCCGAAGGAAGAGGCAGCTCCTGTGACAGAAGACTCTGCACTCGCTAACCGTGGTCAGATCTATGAGGTTGCTCCTGATGTAGTCGATGATCTTAAGGTGATTTCTGGCGTTGGTCCAGCAATCGAAGAGAAGCTAAATAACTACGGTATTTACACATACGCTCAAATCGCAGCCTGGACACCAGAGAACGTCGAAGCATTCGACGCCCTCCTCTCATTCAAAGGCCGTATCGACCGCGACGACTGGATCAAGCAAGCGACTGATCTCGCTGCAGGCACATCAGAAGACGCTTAATCCCACACTTAACTTTAGCATTTAACGAACTTTCCCCATGGGTAGAAAAATCAATCCAATCGGTTTCCGTCTCGCCGTTAATAAAGACTGGCGCTCCAAGTGGTATGCCACTGGTAAGGACTTCACAAACAAGCTTCACGAGGACATCCAGATCCGTAAGTATGTCAAAGGTCGTCTTCAAATGGCTGCGCTTTCAAAGATCACTATCGAGCGTGCTTGGAACTCTGTTCGTGTGACTCTTCACACATCTCGTCCAGGTCTCGTCATTGGTCGTAAAGGCACAGAGATTGAGAAAATGACTGCTGACATCTCTAAGATGTGTGGTGGTTGCCAGGTCAAGATCGACATCATTGAGATTCGTAAGCCAGAGCTCGATGCTCAGCTCGTCGCAGAAAATATCGCCGTTCAGCTTGAGCGCCGTATTTCATTCCGCCGCGCACTTAAGCGTTCACTTCAGACAGCAATGGACTTTGGTGCTGAAGGGATTCGTCTTCGCGCTGCAGGTCGCCTCGGTGGTGCTGATATCGCACGTGCTGAGTGGTATAAAGAGGGCAAAGTCCCACTTCAGACTCTCCGTGTGCCAATCGACTACGGCTTCGCTGAAGCAAACACAGTTTACGGCATCATCGGTGTCAAAGTATGGATCAACAAGAAGGAAGAGGATCCTAATGCTCCTCAACCTCCACGTGAAGATCGCCGCCCACGTCGTCCGCGCCGTGACAATCAGAATCAGGGATAATCATCCCATCGCACTTTAAACGACTAACTTTAGGAGGATAAAATCATGCCCCTTATGCCTAAACGGACAAAGTTCCGTAAAACACAAAGAGGAAACCGCGGTGGTAATGCACAGCGCGGCACAGATGTCAGCTTCGGTGACTTCGGTCTTCAAGCTCTCGGCCGTGGCTGGATGACAAACCGTCAAATCGAAGCCTGCCGTATTTCCATTAACCGTTACCTCAAGCGTAAAGGTAAAGTCTGGATCCGCATCTTTCCACACAAGTCTATCACAGGCCGTCCACCAGAAACTCGTATGGGTAAAGGTAAAGGTGCTGTTGAAGCATGGGTCGCTGTCATTAAGCCAGGCCGCATGCTCTTCGAAGTAGCTGGTGTTCCTGAATCATCAGCTCGTGAAGCGCTTCGTCTTGCTTCTAATAAGCTTGGTATCCGCACTCGCTTCGTTGCACGTAACAACCACTAACGTTTTTAATTGGGGCTTTTCTGGTCTTTTTCGGAGAAGCCCCACTTTTCCCCTTAACATTATTTTAACGCCCACCGTCAGACTCTGACCTTAAGCCATGCCACAAACTAAAATCACAGCGATCCGTGAAGCGAGCGCAGACGAACTCGTCAAGCAGCTTCAGGACCTCAAGCAGGAAGGAATCACACTCCGTCTCCAGCGCTCTACAGGACAACTCGAAGACACAGCCCGTATCCGTATGGTGCGTCGTGAAATTGCCCGTATTCAAACAATCATCAGCGAGCGCCGTCTTAAGGCCTCTCAGTCCGCAGACGCCTAATCGTCCGGCCTGTCACCTTATAACCAATTAGACTTTCCTTCCCATGAGTGAAAATACAGACACAGTTAAGCACGTTCGTAAAACACGTGTTGGCATCGTTAAGTCCATCAAGATGGACAAGACAATCGTAGTTGAGACCACATCCCGTGTGCCTCACCCACGTTTCAAGAAGATCATTAAGCGTTCCAAAAAGTTCTACGCTCACGATGAAGACAATGCAGCCGCTGAAGGCGACAAGGTCCGGATCGTTGAGTGCCGTCCTCTGTCCAAGACTAAGTGCTGGGCTCTTCAGGAAGTTCTTGCTCACTAAGATGTTTTGGTCCACTCACTCGCGGGCCAGCTTCTTTCTCCTCTAAATTTCTTTCCAATCTTACATTTTAAAACGCTATGCTCCAGATGGAATCAGCAGTCGCAGTCGCCGATAATACCGGTGCACGCGTCGCAAAAATGATCGGTGTTATTGGCAAGCGGACGAAGTCTGCTCGCATCGGTGACATCATCACTGCTCACATTCGTGAGTCTATCCCTACAGCTTCTGTTAAGAAGGGTGCTGTTGTGAAGGCCGTTGTGGTCCGCACAAAGTATCCTGTCCGCCGCGCCGACGGTTCAGTTCTCCGCTTCGATGGTAATGCAATCGTCATCATCGATAAGGATAACAACCCGAAAGGCACTCGTATCTTTGGCCCTGTTGCTCGTGAACTCCGCGAGAAGCAGTTTATGAAGATCGTTTCACTCGCTCCAGAGGTTCTCTAACCAGCGCCATTGAGAGTCAACGAAACAGCATTAACAGCAGTAAGTTGGCCCTCATAACAAATAATAAATAACCAATAACTTTACTCATGTCTCGCTCAAAGACTCACGTCAAAAAAGGTGATCAAGTGGAAGTCATCGCTGGCAACCACAAAGGCAAAACTGGCGCTGTTCTCTCAGTCAATACGACAAAGGACACAGCTATCGTTGAAGGTGCTCGCATCATCAAGAAAGCTATTCGCCGCTCAGAAGCTAATCCAGATGGAGGCATCGTCGAACAAGACGGTCCTATCCACCTTTCCAATCTCAAGAAAATCGGCTAGCCAGACGGTTTTCTTCCCAACTGCTTTAAAAGTAGATGGGTGAAAATACTGGCGCGCTTAAGCAAC
>CALFDI010000364.1 GCA_937952875.1 uncultured Verrucomicrobiales bacterium | reverse complement strand
CATGAGAGGAGGCTTTAGTTTAGAGTTTCTGCGCGGTGGCGCGAAATGAATCGCCTGTCTAGGTGAAAATCCGGAATTGGCAACCCTGCATTTAATCGGATTCCGAGCACAGTGCAGAAAAATGAATTTTTCCGCTCAAGAATCTCGAAAAATCAGTATTTAGTTCGGGCGCTTCAGGGCGATGCTGATGAGATAAACGTCCGTGTTAGCGGGTTAGGTTATAGGTCACAGCTCTTTGTGGTGCTCCGTAGCTATCGCGGAGAGCTAGCGTGATGATGGGGGAATCAGCATACCAATCGATGCTGATAGTCCCAAAGTTCGCACCTTTGTATTTTTCGCCAAGGCGGAGCGCATTGGGTTCAGGCTTTTTGCCGCCGAAAGGGAGATTAAGTGAGCTGCTGGTCACGTCGTAAAGTGGATAGCCCGTCGATGTCTTATCGACAGAAATCTCAGCGCTATGACGGTCGCCGCTCAGGAGGATGACGGGAGGCACAGTCGGATCACTGAGAAGTTTTAATAATCGAGCGCGTTCTTTCGGGTAATTCGACCATTTTTCAAAACGATGCTCAGATGCTAAAAATTGGATACTGGTGCCGATGATGTTGACCTGTGCTTTGCTTGATCGCAGTTGCTGTTCTAACCAGGCCCATTGCTCTTCTCCCAGAATCGTTCCATCAGAGGTCTCGCCATTTTCTGGATGCTCCGGCAATGCATCGCGATGGTATCGGGTGTCTAAGAGGATGATGCGGGTCAGGCGGTCTTCTGGTCCATAGTCTTGAACGGAGTAAATTCCTTCTCGGGATCGTCTTGGGCTATCGGTGGGGACGTTTAGCCAGTCAAGAAAGGCGGTTTGCGCTTCTTTCTTAATGGGGAATTCTTTTCCAGCATCATTTTTTCCATAATCATGATCATCCCACGTGGCTATCTGAGGGATGTTATTGAGATTAGGCTTAACGTCAGCGTGTTCAGCGAGGTTTTGCCATTTCTGCCTGAGCACGGCAGGGTCATGAGAGTCTCCATAAATATTGTCACCCAGCCAAATGAAAAGCTGTGGTTTACTCGCGGCGACTGAGTTAAAAATGGGGCCCTTTCGCGTTTCTTTGAAGCACGAGCCAAAGGCGATGCGGCGAAGAGGCTTTTCGCTCTTTACGCCTTGCTGAGCGAGTAAAGGTGTAGCGGAAAGGAGAATGGTGCCTAGAAGACGGAAGGGGATCATAATGTGGAGTATGCTGCAGGTGTGCATCCTAGCAAAGCGAGTGCCAAAATGTGGCAAGATATTCACGCATAAGGACATTGTTCTATTTCGTGTGACTTGGTAAGTGTTAGATTATGAGCACATTTAAGGAAACGACCGTCAATCTAACCCTGACATTTAAAGACGGTAATGCAGCGCTTGTTTTTTATAAAGAAGCATTCGGAGCAGTTGAGTTATTTCGAATGCCTTCACCAGATGGAGGAGTCGCTCACGCGGAATTCCTCATCGGAGATACACGGATCTACA
This sequence comes from uncultured Verrucomicrobiales bacterium, assembly GCA_937952875.1. Lineage (GTDB taxonomy): Bacteria > Verrucomicrobiota > Verrucomicrobiia > Verrucomicrobiales > Akkermansiaceae > CALFDI01. The sequence goes on along the minus strand of CALFDI010000364.1, from coordinate 1,548 downwards.
TGTCTGATGAAGATCCAGAGTATTCGGCAAAGGCGATGCCGCCGGGCACACTCTCTTCCTGTGCCTTCTCCATAGATGTCGATGACTGTGATGCTGCGTATCACAAGGCTTTAAAGGCGGGAGGCGAGAGCATGCAGGAGCCGGCTGATCTTTTCTTTGGTGTTCGCTCTGCGCAGATTGCAGACCCGTTCGGCTATCGCTGGTATTTCGGTCAAAAGCTCGAAGATCTCACAAATGAAGAGATTGAAAAGCGTGCGGCTGAACTTTACGGCTAGGTGCGTATTAGCTCATTCGTGCGAAATGCTATCATTTCTCATGAGAATTGGCTTTACAGATAGGGCGTTTTGCCTAGTTTGCGCGTCCTGCTTACACCCTTCTGGTGTAACAATTACCATTTTCCGTCATGAAAGTTCTCTCTTCCCTCGCATCTGCTAAGCGTCGTCACACTGATTGTCAGGTCGTCAAGCGCCGTGGCACACTCTACGTCATCTGTAAGTCTAACCCGAAGTTCAAAGCTCGTCAGGGTTCGACTCGTGCGACTAAGCTCAGCAAAAAGGGCGTTAAGTAATACGCGACTTGTTCGTAATTTTTTTGAAAAGCGTTCATTGGGTTTCCAGTGAACGCTTTTCCTGTGAAGAGAGTTAGCTGACTCAGCACTATGCCTACTGAGACACGCGAGGTCCGACCATCTTCGCATCCGCGAGAGGTCATCACAGCAGATGGGGCACGTCTCGCCGTGCCTGATCACTGGGATCTTCTATTACCGGGTGATCCAGCTCTGAGCCGGCGTATTAAAAAAGACGGTCCGAGCTGGACCATGATCGAGATGAAGGGGCGGAAGCGCTTTTCTCGTGGCATCTGGGCACCTGCAGAGCGAATCGCCGTGCTGGAGGATGAGCTACGACTTGAGCGCCAGAGTCCAGCTTACGTGAAAAAACTCGAAGCTGGACGTGCTCGCCGTGAACGCGAACACCAAATCTATGCCGCTGAGTTCGAAGCCGCTGTTTTCAAGTTTCTAGACTTCGCTCCAGAGCATGCCGACTTGGCAATAGCGCTCTCGAATGCTGTGTCTGATCATGCCGTGCCAGTCGGAAGTGGGACAGTCGCTCGCACTCAGAGTATCCCTATCGAGCAGCGTGCGGAAGCAGCAGTCATCGCCTGGATGCGTCACCAGACGACGGCTTATGACCACATGACAATCCCTCGGGAAAAGGGAAAGAGGCGAGAGGTTCGTCGCATGCTGGCGAGTCGATCGAGAGAACTCCTGCAGCGTTACAGAGTGTCAGGACTTGTCGAAAAGGATCAATCTTGCCTGTTGAAGGAATCTCTGGGGTTATAGTAGTATTTAAATACTATTTTCCTCCTACATCGCTAAAGTCTCCTTTGTAGGTTTGCCCTGCTTTTGTTTGGAGGAGCTTGCCAGCATACTGACGCTCGAGACTAGGGGGATTATAATCTCCACCGATGATCTGGCCGTTTTTCACTAGGATTAGAGCATGCCCGTAGTAGCGCACTCCGAATTGGGCAGAATTCTTATTGTCGTAAAGA
>CALFDI010000363.1 GCA_937952875.1 uncultured Verrucomicrobiales bacterium | reverse complement strand
GATGGTTTACCGTCAGTGAGAAGGTTTACATCCATGCGGGACCATTGATCGATGGCAACGCATCACTCAAAAAAATCAAATCGCCAATTCTGGATGCCATGAAACATCACGATCCTTCCTGAAGAGCTCGATAATCTGCTGCACTAAACAGCTGCTGAATCCACTTCTGAGCGTAAGTTCTCGATGATAAATCCTTGTCGATCAGGAGTATTCTTCCCCATGTAGAATGCTAGAAGCTCACGGAGAGTTTTCCCTTCTTCCATATTCACAGGGTCTAACCGCATCTCTGGCCCGATCATGAATTTGAACTCGTGAGGTGAAATTTCACCAAGTCCCTTAAAGCGAGTTATCTCTGGGTTCTTTCCGCATTTCTCAACAGCGGTGATCCGCTCTTCCTCTGTGTAGCAATAGAATGTTTCTTTCTTATTACGGACTCGATATAACGGCGTCTGAAGGATCTGCAAATGACCATCTCGTATCAACTCTGGGAAAAACTGGAGGAAGAACGTCAGGAGAAGAAGCCGGATATGCATACCATCCACATCGGCATCTGTTGCGATGACGACCTTGTTGTAGCGGAGATCTTCGATGCTCACCTCAATCCCGAGAGCGGCTTGTAAGAGAGCGAACTCCTCATTTTCATATACGACCTTTCTCGTAAGACCGTAAGTATTGAGGGGTTTTCCTCGAAGTGAAAAGACAGCCTGCGTCTCTGCATCACGACTCTTCGTAATCGAACCAGAGGCAGAATCACCCTCCGTGAGAAAGATCGTGCTCTCTAAGCGTCGCTTACCTTTTGAATTAAAGTGCGTGCGACAGTCTCTCAGCTTCTTATTATGCACCTTCGTCTGTCTAGCACGCTCTTTAGCGAGCTTCTTGACGCCTCCCAGCTCTTTACGCTCACGCTCAGCAGCGATGATGCGTTTCTGAATAGCCTCCGCTGTCTTAGGATTCCTGTGTAGGAAGTTATCAAGATGCTCTTTGAGGAAGTTCAGCACAAAGGTCCTAACAGTCTCGCCATTAGGAGCGATGTGAGTGCTCCCAAGTTTCGTCTTCGTCTGACTCTCGAAGACTGGCTCTTCTACCCGAATCGAAATTGCAGCTTCGATACCGGAGCGTATATCCGACGGATCGTAATTCTTTTTGAAGAAATCACGCAGGACCTTCACTAGAGACTCACGAAAAGCCGCTAGATGAGTGCCTCCTTGAGTCGTATGCTGACCATTTACGAAGCTATAGTATTCCTCCCCACCTGAGGTATGGACGAAGGCGATATCTAGATCCACTCCAGAGAGACAGACAGGCTCATAGATCGGCTCATCTTGCATCTCTTCATTGAGCAGATCTAACAAGCCGTGCTTCGATTTGTATTTCTTCCCATTGAAGACGAGAGAAAAACCGGGGTTGAGATAAGAGTAGTAGCGGCACATCTTCTCAACGTGCACGTCACGAAATTTAACCTTTTTCGGGAAAACGCCGCGATCCACATCAAAAGCGACGCGCGTTCCATTCTGCCCAGCGTCCTTTCTCGAACGCTTCATCTCGTGCTCTACGACTCCTTCGCTGAACTCAATAGACTTTGTCTGGCCATCTCGCCACGCTTGGATTTCAAAAAAGGATGATAAGGCGTTCACGGCCTTGATTCCCACACCATTCAGACCGACAGATTTTTTAAAGGCTTCGCTATCATACTTGGCACCGGTATTGATCTTAGCGGCACAGTCCATGAGCTTTCCAAGCGGGATTCCACGACCATAGTCGCGCACCTCGACTCGCCCTTCATCATCGATATCAATGTGAACCTCTTTACCATGGCCCATCACGTATTCATCGATCGCGTTATCGAGAACTTCCTTAAGAAGAATGTAAATACCGTCGTCCGGGCTCGAGCCATCACCCAGCTTACCAATATACATACCTGGACGGAGCCTGATGTGCTCTCGCCAATCGAGACTCTTAATATCTGCTTCTGTGTAACTCGCTGCCATAGGAAAGAGTCTTTAAGATGTGCTAAAGAACACCTCTTGGCAAGAGACAAGCGCAGCAGCCTACGACAGAATTATCCAACAGCGCTAAATGTGGTGGCTTCAATAGAATTTTCCGATCACTTCGTGTTCGAGAGAAGTCTTGAAAGAAAAGGCGTCCGCCAAAACTTTCGTCCCCCAGAGACAAAACGACAAATTACAATGCCTTCTCATGCGACAATGCATCAGTCTCTATGAGATTTATCCGGCGCTCTCGTCTACCTGTTTACTTTAACGGATCAGCTTAGCGTAGAGTTCCGACCCTGCACGACAGTAAAAAACGGAGAGAGATCCACTGAATCCATTTTGCTGTGACGCTTCCTGCGTGCAGATTATCAACGCAAAATGCGCCGATGACAATGAATGACCGGAGAAAATAACATTGTCACAGCTGACAAGATTAGCATCGAAGTAGACAATTCTACCTTCAAGCTGTCTGCCTCCATACGCCTTCTTTCTAAAAGTAAACCCTTCGTGGAAATCAGGCCCAGCCTCGGTGCTAGAAACTGCATCCACGAAATATGGCTTCGTAGGGTCAAGCGCCATCCAAAATGATATCCACCCGAACTGATCGAACTGTAGATCTCGAATCTCTTTAGATGCTCTTAGCGAATTAAATACGACACCACTGGACGCGGTAAGATCAATCCCAGATGGTTTTGCGAGGTCAAAAATAAATTCCGTGGGGATCTTTGGAGGCGGCTCAACAATCCGGGCACTCCCCCATCCGAAGAGAAAGAGAGAGAATAGCAAATAAACTACTCGAGAGATCTTGCGACCAACTAGCAAAATAAAAAAGCGAGAGGGCCCCGGAAAATTGAAAAACCAGTCGTAGTTCTTGAGCGCGCACCAGAACGTAAAAGCCCCCGACGCAGTGAGAAATGTCGTTAGCACAAGGGAACTATTCATTTGCAGGTGATTGTTTGACAGCATCGCACCTGCTATTAGGAGCGCGTAGACGAAGGGATTGAGTTTGAATGGTTGGGTATCATTCTAGACAAAAGCGGGGCTGGGATTGAGCGCTGTGGCTCGTTCGCAT
>CALFDI010000362.1 GCA_937952875.1 uncultured Verrucomicrobiales bacterium | reverse complement strand
GATGGTCTGCGTTTCTGTGGCGTCAGGAGTTCCATCTTGAGATTCTGCATCGAAAAAGAGGAGCGACTGCCCTCGAGCAAGTTGCATTTCAGCCCAGTCGGAAATGCCATCAGCGTCTTGATCAGAATCTGCGACTTGCACACGGAAAAAGTCTCTCGCTGCCCGACTGTGGGCTTCTCCAGTGTTAGCGGAGAGAAATCCATTTCCCTGAATGCTCCCTGCACTTATTTCAAAATCATCAAAGATGATATTGGGTGAGTCAGAAAATGAAATCTGGAGGGCATCAAGTGTCTGAATAGGATTGTCTGCGCTGGCTCGAAATGCGAGGCCTCTGGCACTACCGATTAGACGGCCAGTCGTATCACTCACATATAAATCGAAGGTGTCTTCTGCGACGTTGAGTGATGCGAGCCCAGCCTGATAAAGATATGGTTCTGAACTGATGTTCGCGACAATTTCGACTCGATAGGTGGTGTCAAAAAGAAGAGGAATCTGGACATCGTGACCAGAGGTCCCTCCCGCTCGGATGGCGACTTCGACTCCGCTGGTTGTCACGGTTTCCATATCGATAGTTGGGCCTATTTGACGGAAGTCTAATCTGTTTCGGAAGCGCAGATTGAGATCTTCATGACCAGATTCCATCTTCACCAGCCATGATGCGTAAAGATGTTCCGTCGTTCCTGTCGCGAATATAGCTCTGGAATCAGTCGGCCGATCAAGAATCCGTTCGGCCTGCCCTCCATTGAGGCCAGGGGCGAGTTCGGTATTTGTTTCCCAGAGAAGGGTGGGAGAGTCGCTATTGTAATCCTGTTGGAGGAGGATTTGCTCTGCTACTAAGTTTGGACTGATATCTGTTTTAGCGCTCGATTCGGAAGAGATCACTTGGATGCCGTCGATGCCTGGGCCTGACCAGGCGACTTGAGTGTGAGAGTTTGCACTCGTAGAGAGGTAATTCAGGTCGAGCAAATAAGACGTTCCGACAACGAGTGGAAGTGAAGTGGAACTTTGATTCGGGTAGATATCCCAGAGATTTGGAGCAGGGGAGAGTTGCGTCGCATTCAGGCTAGCGATCGGGCTGAGATAGGTTTCTGAGCTGTCAATGCTGAGTGAAAGAGTCGCAGGACTGGCCGAAGATATGTAGAATACGTAGTGACCGGTCTCTGGAGGGGTGATGAGCGTGCGGATGCGTCCGCCATAGCCACTGGTCTTTGTGCGTGGTATTTCCAGACGGGTAAGCCCACTGATTCCATCAGGCGATGTTGGGTATGCAGGAATGGAGATGAGGTCAGCGACGTCATTTCCTACAATGTCCGCCCACTGTTCATGTAAGATAAAGTTGTTAGCAGATATGACTCCATCATCGCTCATGATGATTTTCGCCATTTGCCCGGAACCTTTCACATCAGGCCCCATCGGGCCAAAGCCAGAGAGTGTTGCCGAATGTTCGAGTTGGTAGCGTTTACCCTCTTTTGTGGGAAAAGTCAGATGGATGGATGAATCGCTATCTTGCAGCCATATCGCATCGATCCTAGGATAGTCCGTTGCGAGAAAAGGATCTGTTCCTGCTCTTGATTCATCACGATTCGTGAAGCCATCTTTGTCTGAGTCTTCGTCAGGGGCTACTGCCGAGGCAGAATAATACTGCTGCCAGACATCTGGAAGACCATCGTCATTCAGATCAAGAGTTTGAGCTTGAGATCCTGCTAGCCCCAGAAAAAGAGTTGCAGCGATCTGTAAGGTTCTAATGTTAAAGGATGAAGGGCTCATGCGACGTGGTCAAATTATGACACTTTTGGCCACTCTAACAGATGAGTTGCCCCTTGAAGAGTAAAAAGGTGATCTTTTGGACTAATCTTTGCTCGCTTTTGGATCGAGGGCATCTCGCAGGCCATCACCTAAGAAGTTAAATGCAAAAAGCGTAATAGTGAAAACGGCTGAAGGGATAAAGATAACAGAAGGATATGTTTCTAAGAAATTGACTCCTTCCTGAATGAGCGAGCCCCAAGATGCGTAAGGAGGCTCAATACCGAGTCCAATAAAGCTCAGAGTCGCCTCATAGAGAATAAAGCTCGGAATCGTCAGAGTCGCATAAATGATGATCGGCCCTAGCATGTTCGGTAAAACATGTCGGAAGATGATGTGAAAATGACTTAGGCCGAGAGAGCGGGCTGCTTCGACGAATTCTTGTTCACGCAGCCCAGCTGCCGAGCTACGGACGATTCGAGCCATGCTGAGCCAACCGAAGGCAGCAATGGCGATGGTAAGAGGCACGATGCTGGAGTAGCGTAAGACGAGTTCTTTATTCCAGCCCCATTCATTTACGAGAAAGCGGGCTATATCATTGACGCCAGGACTGATGAGCTCGCGGAAGAGAATGACGACGATGAGGAAAGGCATCGCAAGCAAGCCATCGACGAGCCGCATCATCACAGAGTCAATTTTTCCTCCGAAGTATCCTGCGATACTGCCGTAGGTGATACCGATGATGCAGGTTAGCACAGTCGCAGATATGGCGACGAGTAGTGAGAGCTGACCACCATCAATAATACGATCGAAAATATCGCGGCCGAGTTGGTCAGTGCCAAAGACACCTTTCGAACCAAAGGTGTTATTGAGATCCTGGATATTCGGCTGAAAGCTGTCTCCCATGAGAAATGGCAGAACAAAACAGGCGAAAAGAATAATCGCGACGATGACCAAGCCAACCATGGCGAGGACGTTTTTTCGCAGGCGGAGCCACGCATCCTTTGTGAGGGAGGTGCCTTTATTAGCGTCAGGTGAAGCGGACATTAGTTACGAAGGCGTGGGTTAATAGCTGCGAGGGCGATATCGACAATTAAGTTAGCCCCACCCATGAGGAGGCCATAGAAGAGAACGAGTCCCTGGAGAAGTGTGTAGTCTTTTCCAGTGACAGCATTCACGAAGTGCTGTCCCATGCCGGGCACTTGGAAGATGGTTTCGATTACGAAAGATCCCGTAATAATGGCGGCGAAGGCAGGGCCGAGATAGGTCACTGTCGGAATGATGGCGCCACGTAGAGCATGCTTTGTTATGATCTGCCGCGTTGGAACGCCCTTGGCTCGAGCCGTTCGTATGTAGTCCTGTGAGAGCACTTCTAACATGCCTCCACGTGTGAGGCGTGCTACGTATGCTGCGACGCCTATGCCGAGTGCAATAGCAGGTAAAATGACGTCTTGTGGTGCACTCCATCCCGCAACTTTGAAAAACGAAAGCGGAGATGCGATCCAGAGCTGGAGCAGAGGACCTACGACAAAAGCCGGAATACAGATGCCGAACATGGCAATGATCATGGATCCGTAATCGACGACTCCATTTCTCTTGAGAGCCGCAATGATTCCTAATGGCAGCCCTAACCCAATCCCAATGAGTAAGGCGACGAGGCCAAGAGTAAGCGAGACAGGAAAGGATTGCCCCATAATTTCAGAGACTTGGTGATCCTTGATACCGAGTGAAGGACCGAGGTCTCCTTCGAAGAGCAGTTTCTTCCAGAAAATAAGGAACTGCTCTCCCCACGGCTTATCTAAGCCATAGTTTGCTTCGAGTTGTGCCTGGATATGAGGAGCAAGTGCTTTTTCTCCTTGGAGAGGGCTGCCGGGGGCCATGCGCACGGCGAAGAAGGTGAACGACACGAGACAGATCACCACGACAATGGTCTGAATGAGGCGTTTAATGATAGTGCGGAGCATGTGATCAGTAGTATATGTGAAAGGAGGGAGGCTTTGGCCGTTACTCCGCTGAGTTCGGCTTAAGTTTGATGAATTTGTATGGCTGGTGATCGAGTAGCAACGGATTCCAGTTCTGCACGGCAGAATCGATGAGATACTTC
>CALFDI010000361.1 GCA_937952875.1 uncultured Verrucomicrobiales bacterium | reverse complement strand
AGCAGACAGCACATCAGCAGATGGTTCAGGATATGTTTTTCTAGCAGTGCTCATATAATTACTTCAGCCACAGTAGCAGACACGAAGTCTCCTCCGCCTCATTCGTTACGCAAACTCCGCAACGTTCTCTGGCTGATTTTTATGGAAATCATTGCCATTTTCCGTAGCTGAGATGTAACCAGCACGAATGACAAAGTCCCCGAAATGCTCGCCATCTAGGCGATTCTGCGCCCAGTCTTTGATGATAGGCTCGAGAGTCTCACGGATTTTCGAATCCGGTAATGCCTCGCGGTAGAGCTTATTCAGGCGATCTCCTGCATGCCCTCCACCTAGGTAGAGATTATATTTATTCGGTCCACGTCCGACGAATGCGATCTCTGCGAGGAAAGGACGGCCGCATCCATTCGGGCAACCAGTCATGCGGATTGTGACCGCATCATGACGGAGGCCATTCTCTTCTAGCACTTCTTCTAAGTCTGTCACGACGGTCGGCAAGTAGCGTTCCGCCTCTGCAAGAGCGAGTCCACAAGTCGGCAGAGCAACACACGCGATTTGGTTAAGGCGCATCGCACTTTTCACATGCGACTCAGACATTTTATACTCCTCTAAGATAGCTTCGATCTGTGGCTTTTTCTCAGCAGAAATATTGCCGATCATGATGTTCTGATTCGCAGTCAGGCGGAAGTCGCCATCATGTATTTTCGCGATTTCGACCAGTCCGGTGCGAAGTTTATAGTCTTCAGTATCAACAACGCGACCACCCTCGATGAAAAGGTTGAGGTGATGCATGCCTCGTGAATCTTGGGTCCACCCAAAGCGGTCACCATTATCTTCAAAAACGAACTCTCTCGCTGGCTGGAGATCGTAGCCGAGATACTTATTCAGCTCTGCGAGGAACCATTCTACTGAACGGTCATTGATGGTATACTTTAAGCGCGCGAACTTACGATCGACGCGGTTTCCATTATCACGCTGAACGAGAACGACTTTCTCCGCCACATCCACAGCCTGCTCAGGTGTGCAGAAGCCGATGACATCCGCCAAACGTGGAAATGTCTTATCATCACCATGTGTGGACCCCATTCCTCCACCAACGGAGACGTTGTAACCAGCGAGCTTTCCATTCTCATCAGCAATGGCTATGAATGAGAGATCGTTCGCGTGGATATCGACATCGTTCGAAGGAGGAACTGCGATGGCTATTTTAAACTTACGTGGAAGATAGGTCTTCCCATAAATCGGCTCTTCAGTCTCTTCAGATGTGATGACCTTTTCACCATTCAGCCATAGCTCGTGATAGGCACGTGTCGCAGGCGTGAGATGTGAGTTAATGTTTTTTGAAAGCTCTAAAACCTCAGCATGAATCTCACTGAGATAAGGATTCGGGTTGCACATGACATTCCGATTCACATCACCGCAGGCAGCGATGGTATCTAGAGCGGTGTCATTGATCTCTTTGATCGTGCGCTTAAGATTCGTCTTAATAACACCATGGAATTGGAAAGCCTGACGAGTCGTGAGCTTCATCGTTCCATTGCCATATTGACCTGCTAAGCGGTCCATTTCTAAATACTGTGCACTCGTAGCCACGCCACCCGGGACGCGGATACGGATCATGAATGAGTATGCCGGCTCTAGCTTATGCTTACGACGACCTGCGCGGATATCGCGATCATCTTGCTGGTAGAAGCCGTGGAACTTGATCAGCTGAAGATCATCAGAGGCGAGACCACCTGTAGACAGGTCTGACATCCCATCCGCGATGGTGCCACGGAGGTAGTTACTGCGAGTCTTAATGCCTTCGTTGGCGTGGAGCTTTGTTTCTTCTGACATGGAGAAAAGTTTCTATTGTTAAATGAACTGAGTTAATAGGGAGGTTATAATTTCCTTACTAACGCATTAGTAGACATCACGCTGATAGCGCTTATCTTTCTTAAGTTGATCGACGTATGCGAGAGCGTCTTCGCGTGACTTACCGCCTTCGGTCTCTACGAGTGAGATGAGTGCTTCATGGACATCCTTTGCCATGTATTCTGCATCTCCACAGACGTAGAAGTAGGCGCCTTTTTCTAACCATTCGTAGATTTCCGCTGCTTTTTCACGCAGCTTATCTTGGACGTAGACCTTTTCTGGCTGATCGCGGGAAAAGGCGACGTCTAGCTTACTCAAGGCCCCTTCTTTTAAGTGATCTTGCAGCTCTAGCTGGTAGAGGAAGTCATATGAGTAGCGCTGGTCTCCGAAGAAGAGCCACGAGCCACCTTCATTCCCGGTCTCTCCACGCTCCTCGATGAAGGCGCGGAATGGAGCGATGCCTGTTCCTGGTCCGACCATGATCACGGGCTTATTCGTATCCTCTGGGAGGCGGAAATTTTTATTCTTATGAACGTAGACTTTTACCTTCTCTCCTTCTTTGGCGAAGTCTGCCAGATAAGTTGAGGCGACGCCTTTACGATCCTTATCAAAGGTATTATAGCGAACGGCAGCTACCGTGAGATGCACCTCGCCTTCATGCGCCTTCGGACTACTAGCGATGGAGTAGAGACGTGGCGGCAGCTTCCTCAGGCAATCTACGAATGACTGTGGAGTCAGACTTGGATTAGGGAAATCTGTGAGTAGATCAATAATCTGGCGACCAACGGCGTAATCTTTGAACTGTGTCTTATCTTCTTCTGAGAGAAGCTCTTTCAAAGCCGTGACATCAGAGAGAGCCATGTATTTCTTAGCAACTGCGCGAGACAGAGCAGTGATATCTAGATCATTCGTAAGAGCCTCGATCAATGACGTCTCTTGCCCCCCTTTCGGAGTGACTTTAGCGGAGGCGTCTAGACCAGTCGCATCAAGAACGTCCGATACGACGTCTGCTGAATTAATCGGGACCACGGCAAGAGCATCGCCAGCTTCGTATTCGAGGCCTGAGCCTTCGAGGTCGAGCTCTATGTGAAGAGTCTCTTTAGCGGAGCCCGTTCCGTTTAGGAGGACATTCGCGATCACTTCAGAAGGGAAAGGATTCTTCTTATCAAAGACCTCAGTCACAGCGGGTGTAAATGCCGGCAGTGCTGTCTCGGCAGCGGCGGAAACACCGAAGGCTGAAAGCGCGGCCTTAGACCAGGCATCATAAGCATCATCGAAGTCTACATCGCAATCGACGCGGTCGTAGACGCGCTTTGCTCCGAGAGCCTCGAGACGTGCATCGACCTGCTTGCCTGTTTCGCAAAACTTTTCGTAAGATGTATCACCGAGTGCCAGCACTGAGAAATGCGTCTGAGATAAATCGACTTTCTCCTCCAAGAACGCTTTCATAAAAGGTTCCGCTGTTTCAGGTGGCTCACCATCACCCCAGGTGCTGACGATGACTAAAAGATTCTCAGCTTTCGCTAGCGCAGCTGGAGTCGTCTCAGACATATTCACCATCTTGGGCTTGAAGCCCTGCTTCTTAGCGGACTTCAGCGTCTTATCAGCCAACATTTCCGCATTACCTGACTCTGTTCCATAGAGAATGGTAAGTGGAGCAGAGCCCTTCGAGGCAGCTGGTGCGGCGGCTGGAGCTGCAGACGCAAGGTATCCAGACAGCCATGCTGACTGCTGGGGGGAAAAGGTCGGGATCAGTTGTGAGAGAGCATTCTTTTGCTCAGGACTGAATGGGGCGTGCTCGGGAAGCATAGTCTTAAGTTGAGTAACTTTATAAAGTTAATAAGGACAAGTGAGATTTCGTCTCTCTAGGAATGAAAAGCAAACATTTTTTTCTAACAAACGAAGCAAAACGGCCTGCGCAATAGTCCATATGATTCATGAATAAAAGCCTTTCAAACAAAGAAATTTAGCTACTCTAGGTGCAAGAAAACCCTGTATTTACCATACAGGGAGGAAAATTCAGAATTTCAGCCAGACAGACTAAGAAAGGCTAGAACCTTGAGCCACGGCTTCTGCGCGACTCAAAGTGAGCGATTTATAAGAAAAAAGAACACACGGTTCTTATGAAGACGCGCTATCATCCACCTTCGAGCGTGCAACTCGGCGCAAATCCCGCATTGCTCGAGCTACAACTCGTTACCGTCAGTCCAGTAACTATAAGGCAGAGCGAGACGAGAATTTGAAAACGTTTGAGGAGCTTCATCCCACATGGGAGACTTTTCCGGTATTACCATTCCAAAAAATTCTCACCTTTCGGCTGATAGCGGCTTGGCGGCGCGAAATTTCCCCTCTATGACACGCGGATCATGACCGCTGCAGAGATCCGCCAATCATTCTTGGACTTTTTTCAAGAGAAGCAACACACCGCTGTTCCAAGTGCCTCGCTGATGCCGCAGTCACCAGGCTTACTGTTTACAAATGCGGGGATGAACCAGTTCGTCCCTTACTTTTTAGGCACAGAAAAGCCACCCTACTCCCCCGCTCGCGCAGCAGATACACAGAAGTGCATTCGCGCTGGTGGTAAGCACAATGACCTAGAGGATGTCGGATACGATACCTACCACCACACCTTCTTCGAGATGTTGGGGAATTGGTCATTTGGCGATTACTTTAAAAAAGAAGCCATCGAGTGGGGCTGGGAACTCATCGTTGATCGCTGGGGCGTGCCAGCAGAGCGCCTCTATGCGACTGTCTACGCACCGTCCGAAGGCGATCCGTCAGAATTCGACCAAGAGGCATACGATCTCTGGGCCGCTTTATTTGAAAAGAAAGGCCTCGATCCCAAGGTGCACATCGTCAACGGAAATGTGAAAGACAACTTCTGGATGATGGGCGAGACTGGCCCATGTGGTCCGTGCTCTGAGCTCCATGTCGATCTCACTCCAGAGGGCGACAGCAAGGGCGCGCTTGTTAATATGGACTCGGATCTCTGTATCGAGATCTGGAATCTCGTCTTTATCCAATACAATGCTGAGGCTGACGGCTCCTTCCGCGATCTTCCTGCGAAGCACGTTGATACAGGCATGGGCTTCGAGCGTGCCTGCTCATTAATCCAAAATACGAAGGGCTTCACTGACTTTTCCAATAAACCGACAAACTACGCCACGGATGTCTTCCAGCCCATTTTCCGCACTCTGGAAAAACTGAGCGGGAAAACATACATCGATCAATATCCGGGTGTAGCCGCAAATAAAGATCTCACCGATGATCCGGAAGTGCTCGAGGTCGCTATCGCCTTCCGCGTGATAGCAGATCATATCCGCACACTGAGCTTTTCCATAGCGGACGGAATCCTTCCGGGAAATACAGGGCGCAACTACGTGCTACGCCGTATCTTAAGACGGGCTGTTAAATACGGTCGCACCCTCGGCTTCGAAGGGAATGAACCATTCCTACCAAAACTCGTCGACACGCTCGTAGAGGAGTTTGGCTCAGTCTTTCCTGAGATTGAGGCACGCGCCGAGACTGTAAAAGAAACTCTCGCTACTGAAGAAAACAGCTTCAATAAAACATTAGACCGAGGACTCCAGCTCTTCGAAACCGTCGCAAAAACAGGTTCTACTTTTCCTCCAGAAGAGGCATTTAAGCTCTACGATACATTTGGTTTCCCGCTTGACCTCACTGCCCTCCTTTGCCGTGAAAGATCCATTTCACTCGATGAAGAAGCTGTCGAAACTCGTATGGAAGAGGCCCGTGAACTCTCACGAGCCTCACAGAAAAAGACCATTGTTCGAGCACTCGATCTCAGCTCTGAAGCCACAACAGAATTCGTTGGCTTTGATCAAGATTCCTGCGATGCAGAAATACTAGAAATCCACGAACAAGACGATCAACAGCTCATCATCACTGACAAAACTGTCCTCTTTACTGAGATGGGCGGTCAAGATGGCGATCGCGGCACGTTACAGGCGTCAAACGGCTCCGCTGCAGACATTATCGGCACGCAGAAAATAGGAGCTGCAACGGCTCATATTCTCTCAAGTGATATAACTTTAAATGTAGGAGATACTATCACTCTTACGCTTGATAAAACGAACCGTGCCCCGATCGAGGCCCACCACACAGCTACTCACTTGCTCCACTGGGCGCTGCATGAAGTCGTCTCTCAGGATGCGACACAGCAAGGCTCCAGCGTCACCCCTGATCGTCTGCGCTTTGACTTTAACAGCAAAGCTCTCACAGACGCTCAGGTTCAGGAAATGGAAGATAAGGTCAATGCCTCCATCCAGGCTGGAGATACCGTCTCATGGATCGAAGTCCCACACACTGACGTCAAAGACCGTGCTGATATTATGCAATTCTTCGGTGATAAATATGGTGACCTCGTCCGCGTCGTCCAGATCGGTGGTGGAGATCAGACTCTCGATGGCTACTCGATGGAGCTCTGCGGGGGCACACATGTGCGAAACACTCGGGAGATTGGACTTTTCAAAATCAAATCCGAAGGAGCGATTGCCTCTGGTGTTCGTCGGATCGAAGCCGTCTGCGGACCAGCTGCAGAAGCTTACTTATCAGAGCAACTAGAGGAGGAAAAAGCAGCTCAAAAGGCTGCTCGCACAAAACTCGATCAAGCAAATACAGCTCTTGCTGAATTCGATGTTGCCGCCATCACGGTAGCAGACAATGCCACTTCCACTGATATTCAGGCAGCGGCCA
>CALFDI010000360.1 GCA_937952875.1 uncultured Verrucomicrobiales bacterium | reverse complement strand
GCCGATATATTTTGCGAGGGGCCTTTTGATTTACACAAAAAACAGGCCTTCCGTGTGAGGGAAGGCCTGTTTGCTCTATAAAGTTTATGAGACAATTACTCGTCTAGGAAGACGACTTTATTTGTCTGGCCGGGCATTTCTCCGCGGGCCATTGCTTCGTGTTGTTCGTCAGTGCAGGCTGAGTCTGTGGGGGCGTCAGCTTGTTGGTCAGAGGCGGTGACTAGGCCTTTATCTAGGAGGTAGGCTTCGACTTCATCTCCAGAGACATCGGCAAGCATTTCACCATTGACGATGACGCATGGGCTGAGGCCTTGGCCGCTTTTCTGTTCCATCTCCCAGCGGAAGGCTGGATTCTTAATGATGTCTTTTTCTTCCCATTCTAAGCTGTGCTTACGAAGAATGGCGCGAACGCCTTCGCTCCATCCGCAGAATGTTTTGAGGTAGGCTGTGACTTCAATGTTTTGGCTCATGGCTGGACGTTAGGTCTATTATCGTAGGTTTCAAGTCGCGAAAAGTGAGGTTTCTCACGAGTGAGTAAAAAAACAGCAGCCGAGGAAGGCTGCTGTAAGTGATCCGAATGATGAATGATCAAAAAGTCGGAGATTAAGGTGTCACTATGCCGCGTGGGTTCGGGCGGTCCTTTTTCCTGAGTGCCTTCCGCATCTTGCTGAGGGCTACGTTCTGGAGCTGGCGGATCCGCTCGCGTGTGACGCCGAATTCTTGGCCGACTTCTTCGAGGGTCATAGGGGTTTTCCCATTTAGGCCGAAGCGCGCGCCAATGATGCGGTGCTCTCGTTTATCGAGTGTCTTGAGTAGGCTGCTGAGTTCGCCCTGCATGTTCTTATCTTCGAGAGCATCAAGGGGATTGATGGCTTTCTCGTCGCCTATGATCTCTCCAAAGTCTGTGCCTTCGCCTTCATTGACGGGGGCGTTGAGAGATGTGGGGCGTTGTGAGACTTGCTTGAGGAGTGAGAGCTTTGACCGTGGAATGCCGAGTTCTTCGATAAGTTCGTCGTCGGTGGGCTCTCTGCCAATGTCCTCTGCGAGCATGTCTGCGATGCGGCGCATTTTCGCGACCTTGTCTACCATGTGGACGGGGAGGCGTATGGTTTTGCTTTGATTAGCGAGTGCTCGTTTGATTGATTGCTTAATCCACCATGCGGCATATGTGCTGAGTTTTCCTCCTTTTTCAGGGTCAAAGCGTTCGACGGCCTTCATGAGGCCGATATTTCCTTCAGAGATGAGATCTGAGAGGGGAAGTCCGTAGTTTGAGTAGTCTTGCGCGATTTTAACGACAAGTCTCAGGTTCGCCTTGATCATGTGTGTGCGCGCAGATTCGTCACCTGCCTTGATGCGGTCCGCCAGTTGGACTTCTTCCTCTGCGGTGAGGAGATCTGTTTTGACGATCTCTTTCATGTAGAGGCGTAGGCTGTTGTCTGTAGTTGATGTGGCCATGGTGTTGTAGTGTTTATGCTGTGCCGCTCAGGTGTCTGGAAGTTGGTGATGGTTAATGAAAAGAATCCTTATTTAAGAGGGGGCTTAATGTGTATTTATTCACAAGTGTTTTTGTCTAACTGCTTGCATGATGTATTCCGGACGATGGTGTAGGGCGTGCAACGCTTGAGATAAGAGGACTACGTAGCTATTTTCAGCTTTTTTCGGAAATAGTGAAATTTCTTAAATGAGACGAGTTGTCACGAAATAAGCGTCAGGATGTGGATCCTTTTGTCTCACTATCTCTCTCTGACAGAGGATTACGAAATGCAGCGCTGGTAGGCAGATCGTGTCTGTAGGGCAGAGGCTTCCCATGTGAGATGGGCGAGGCTTTCCAAGTTCTGCGAGATGCACTGATCTCGTAGTGGCTGATCATGCAGTAGGGAAAGGATCTGCTGAGACATGAGATCGATGTCTCTATGATCAGAGGTGAGTGCGCCTCGAAGCACTTCGGCTGCACCAGACTGTGCGGATAAGACGCAAGGGACGCTAAATTGTGCGGCCTCAAGTGCTGACAATCCAAAGGGTTCTGATGACGAGGGCATGCAGTAGACGTGTGTGCGAGAGAGTAGCTGGTGGACGTCTTGTGTATTGAGGAATCCTAGGAGCTGGCATTTCTCTGATAGGCCAGCCTTTAAGATATCTTCTCTAATGAGAGGCTCTTGGTCGCCGCAGCCAGCTATCATAAAGATGGCTTCCGGTGCGTGCTGGGCGAGTTGTTCTGCGATTTTTATAAAAGTGCGTGGACCTTTCTGTGACGTCAGTCTGCCTAGGAAGGTGATGATTTTCTGATCGCTCGACGGATGAGTGCGGAATGCGTTTACCGGCTCGACACCATTGTGGATGACGGTGATTTTTTTCTCAGAAATGCCATAGTGCTCAGTGAGGATAGACTGGGTGCGCTGGCTGACTGCTATTACGTGGTCTGCCTCTTCCATGGCGTATTTTTCACAATTGTATATCCAGCCGCTGGTGGCTCCATTCGATCGGTCGAAATGAGATGAATGAATGTGTAAAATGAGTGGTTTGGCAGATGCTCGCTGTAGAGCGACTCCTGCCTGAGATGTCATCCAATCGTGCGCGTGGATGATATCGAAATCGAGCTGTGAGGACTGATTGGCAACGAGTTGCGAATAGTCGTCCACCTTTTGCGCGAGATTTCCACTGTAGAGGTGGCTTTCGGTGTATGAAGAGATGCTGTGATCTGTAGGGAGAATGAGATCGACGTGGATCTGCTGACTCAGAGCATGATAGAGCCCGCTACATGCG